>PEYN01000151.1 GCA_002774355.1 Candidatus Marinimicrobia bacterium CG08_land_8_20_14_0_20_45_22
AGCATATTCCTTTCCAGCTATAGGGGGAAGCCTCAGACAGGCAGAACAAGGATTGATCCCGAACAGTATCGGGACTTCGCTACGCTTCGAACTAGTTAGCACGACAAGTTGCTAAAAAATGAAACATTCATCCCGAAACATTGGGACAAAGAAAAATAAAAATATAGGCATCCCTATGAAATCGGGATTAAAAAAACATTTGTGTTTATTAGCGTTTATTAGTGGTTAAATGAAGGTATTTTCAGGTGAAAGATGGTCTCAGAGTAAAGTCCAATCCGCCACAGGTGGACATGCAGAACAAGCGATTCGTGTCCTCAGTGGTTCTCCGTAATCATTATTTCTTGAAATCTTAACCAAAAATTAACGATTTCTTGATTCCTTCTTCATTTTCAATTTGTAGATATTGGCGTGAAAAAGAAGATGTTTAACAAGAAAGAAGAAACTCAAAGGAGGTTCAAGTGAAGAAAAGAGCAATTTGGTTATCGGTCGTTTTGATGCTGGTCGGCATTCTGCCGTCCGGGATCATCGCCGGTGAACTGGATTTGTTGGTGAGTGAATTGGTAGAAAAAGGCGTCATCAGTCCTGGACGCGCAAATGAAATCTTGATCCTGTCCGAAGAAGAGATGCGGACGCAGTTGGCTAAAGCCAAAGTATCGACGCTTCCGAAATGGATCCAGACTTTTAACCTGAAAGGCGATTTCCGTCTTCGGGATCAATGGGAACAGCGTGAAGGCGGAGATGCCAGGAATCGTGCTCGTTATCGGTTCCGTTTGGGCGGAGAAGCGGAAGTAATTTCCGGACTGAATGTCGGATTCGGACTGGCGTCCGGCGGCACCGATCCGCGCTCGACAAATCAAACGTTTGAAAATTCGTTTGAGACGAAAACGATCATGCTGGATTATGCTTATGCCAGATATTCAATCACGAATTGGATGACGCTTACCGGTGGAAAAATAGGCGCTGGTTCTGTATTTTGGACGCCTTCGGATTATCTGTGGGATACTGACATCACCGTCGAAGGCTTAGCCGCGGGATTGAAAAAGAAAAACCTGTTTCTGAAAACGGGTTATTATTTCATCGATGAGATCAAGGACGAAAAGGATCCCGCGATGATTCTCGTTCAGCCGGGAATTCTATTCGCAAAAGAAGGTTCCTATACCGCAACGATTGGAGCGACTTATTATCAGTTCAATCAGATAAAGGATGCGACACTGGATCATGCGAAATGGAGTAACACATATTACAAAGATGCGAGTAACGTCAAGCATCTTTCCGGCGATTACCGGATAGTGTCTGTCGGCGCAGACATGCAAGTGTATAACGTGCTTTTGCCGGCGATCGGGTTGTTTTGCGAATATAACCGAAATATAGCCGCCGACAGTTTGCAGAATGGATTTGCATTCGGATTCTTCGGAGGAAACGACAAGATCAAGGATAAGAATCAGTGGCAGATCAAATATTCGTATCGTAAACTGGAAAAAGATTCATGGCTGGATATTTTCCCCGACTCTGACGCATACGGCGGTATGACGGGAATAGGCGGGAGCGAGATCGTTTTTCAGTACGGACTCATGAAAAATGTCATTCTTGGCGTTGATTATTACCGGATCGAGAATCTTTCGGGAACTCGTGTTCCGGAACAAATAGTTCAAGTTGATTTCCAATTTAAATTCTAATTTATGGAAGGTGTAAAATGAAAAAGATATTATCTACAGTACTAATCGTTATGACAATGACACTGGCAGGATTTGCCGGTGAAAAGATTCGTCTCACAGGTTCGACAACGGTTCTGCCAGTTGCTCAACTGACGGCCGAAGAGTTTATGAATGTCAATCCGGATGTGACACTGTCCGTTCAGGGTGGCGGTTCCGGTGTCGGAATTGCCTCTTTGAATGACGGAGCCTGCGACATCGCGAATGCGTCGCGTTCGATGAAGGATTCCGAAATAAAAAATGCCATTAGTCGTGGCATTCATCCAACGGCGCATGTGGTTGCGATGGACGGAATCGCCGTCGTTCTTCATCCGTCGAATCCTGTTCAGAATCTGACCAAAGACCAAATTCGGAAGATTTATACAGGTAAAATAACAAACTGGAAACAGGTTGGCGGAGCAGACAAAAAGATCGTCGTGCTTTCCCGCGATACGTCAAGCGGCACCTATGAAGCGTTTGCAAAACTGGCGCTGAATGACGAGAAAGTCCGGAAGGATGCGTTGTTGAATGCGTCGAATAAGGCAGTTGAAACAGCCGTCGAAACGACACCCGGCGCCATCGGTTATATTGGTTTTGGCTACATCACAAAGCGCGTCAAACTAATTACAGTCGATGGAATAACCTGTTCTAAGGTGACAATCCTATCGAAAGAGTATCCATTTTCTCGCCCACTGTTCATGTACACGAACGGAAAACCGAAAGGGTGGATTAAAAAATACATCGATTTCATTCTCAGTAAAGAAGGACAGGCATTAGTAGAAACAGCCGGGTATGTCGGTTTAAAATAGCTTGTAATCAAAAATGAGATATGCAGGATCGACAGAAGCGATGAGAAGTAAAATTTCCGAAAAAGCGTTCAAATACGGCTTCATGGGAATGGCATTTTCATCGCTTCTGTTTTTACTGGGAATTATCATCATCCTATTCTCAGAGGGACTGCCGGTTTTCAACACAGTCAACCTAATGCGATTCATTGGCGGAACGTCTTGGTATCCAACGTCCGAACCACCGGAATTCGGTATCCTGCCGCTGATTCTCGGGACGCTTTGGGTAACACTCGGCGCTATGCTGATCTGCATTCCGATCGGTTTAGGAAGCGCATTGTATCTTCATGAAATCGCGGGAAGACGACAAAAAGCGGTCCTCAAACCGCTCATCGAACTATTGGCAAGCATTCCTTCGATTGTTTATGGTTTCTTTGGAATGATCATCGTTGCACCCTATCTGCAAAGAACGTTCGATCTCTCGACCGGACTTTGTGCATTCACGGCAAGCCTGATTCTTGGGATCATGGCAGTTCCGACGGTTTGCAGTCTCGCGGAAGACGCGTTGAATTACGTTCCCAAAAGCTTCCGCGAAGCCGCGTACGCTGTCGGTGCAAATCGCTGGCAAACCCTGACACAAATCATACTACCTGCCGCCGGTTCCGGAATCTCGACGGCGATTATTCTCGGCATGAGCCGCGTTGTTGGAGAGACAATGACCGTTTTGATGGTAGCAGGCGGCGCGGCAATGATTCCTCAGTCGGTATTCGATCCGGTTCGTCCGATGACTTCGACAATCGCCGCGGAAATGGGCGAAGCGGCAATGGGAAGCCCGCATTATCACGCGCTCTTCGCCATCGGGCTGATACTGTTTCTGATCACATTCGTTTTTAACATCATTGCGGAAATCATTAGTCGTCGCTATCGGCTAAAACTGGGGCTGGGTCGATGAAACGGAGCAACGTAACGCAATATTTCGGATTCGGATTTCTGTACCTCGCGATGCTGTTGGCGTTGATCTCTCTTGGAATGATTTTTTATTTCATATCGATCAATGGATTAAAAGTATTGAGTTGGGAATTTCTCACGCAGGTTCCACGCCATGCAATGACGCAAGGCGGAATTGCACCTGCTCTGGTTGGGACGATCTATCTAACTATCGGGGCTGTTCTTTTTGCGCTTCCAATCGGCATTGCCTGCGCGATCTATCTCTGTGAATACAGTCCGAAAAGTGTGGTCGTTAACGTGATCCGTATGAGCATCAACAATTTAGCGGGCGTTCCCTCAGTGGTGTTTGGACTGTTCGGATTATCGGTTTTTGTGAAGTTTTTCGGATTTGGTATATCGATTCTTTCCGGTAGTTTGACACTTGGCATCATGATTCTGCCAGGAATCATTTCGGCGGCGCAGGAAGCTTTACTTGCCGTACCGCAATCTCTGCGTGAAGCTTCGTTGGCATTGGGCGCGACGCAGTGGCAGACGATTCGGAAAATCGTTTTACCAACGGCTTCGCCGGGAATTATGACCGGAGTGATCTTAAGTATCGGCCGAGCGGCAGGTGAAACCGCGCCAATCATGTTCACGGCGGCAACCTTTTATACTCGTGGCTACCCGAAATCCATTTTTGACGAGGTGATGGCTCTGCCGTATCACATTTACGCCTTGATGACCGAAGGCACGTTTCCTGAACAGCAAACGCTTATCGCTTATGGATGCGCGTTCCTTCTGATGCTGATTGTTCTGATCATTTCCGGTTTTGCCATCTTTTTAAGACAACGACAAAGGAGATATGAATTTGTCTGATCTCATTCGAATGAAAGCTGAGCATGTCGATTTTTATTACGGCGCAAAGCAGACGCTTATAGACGTCAGTATGAACATCTATGAGAACCGGGTAACGTCGATTATCGGACCATCCGGTTGCGGCAAATCGACATTTATCCGCCTGCTGAATCGGATGAACGATCTAATTCCGAACACGCATCTCGAAGGTAAGATTTATCTCGACGATAAAGATATTTATAAACCGGATACTGACATCGTCGAAATCCGGCGGAAAGTGGGAATGGTTTTTCAGAAGCCGAATCCATTCCCGAAATCCATTCGCGAAAACCTGAGTTTTGGGTTGAAAGTGAATGGGATCAAAGACAGGGACATTATTGAGGAGCGAGTTGAGAAATCGCTCACGGAAGCCGTTATATGGAATGAAGTCAAAGACCGGCTTGACGAAAGCGCTCTGAAACTTTCCGGAGGTCAGCAACAGCGGCTCTGTATCGCGCGGTGTTTATCCATTGAACCGGAAGTGATTTTGTTTGACGAACCGTGCGCAAGTCTCGATCCGATTTCCACGAAGCGCATCGAGGAACTGATTGAGAAATTGAAGGAAAAATACACGATCGTCATCGTGACTCACAACATGCAACAAGCGGCGCGCGTGTCGGACAACACGGCGTTCATGTACCTCGGTGAGGTGATCGAATTTGGCTCAACGGAGAAGATTTTTACCGTTCCAGAGAATTCACGTACAGAAGAATATATTTCGGGGAAATTTGGATAGCCTATGAAACGAATTATTGTTATCAAGAAAGGCGGTATTAACCATGCTGTTTGAAAAAATTACCGAACTCAAACGAGACATCATCGAGTTTGGCTCGCATGTTGAGAATATGATCGAACGAAGCATCAGAGGTTTGCAGACAAAAAATGCCGCGATGCTGAAAGAGATCATGGAAAAGGATGAGCAACGCGCCAACGAATTTGACCTTCAGATGGACGAGGAGTGCATCAAAGTGATTGCCCAATTTCAACCACGTGCGAAAGAATTGCGGACGATATTGATGATCCTGAAAATGAGTGGCGACTTCGAGCGACTCGGCGACGGCGCCGTCAACATTTGCAAAAGCGCGCTATTTCTGATTGAGCGTCCCGCCGTCAAACCGTTGGTCGATATTCCGCTCATGGCGCAGGAGGCGAACGGTATGCTCAAGGACGCTATCAATTCATTTATCAATGAAGATGCCGAAACGGCTAAAACAGTCTGCATGCGAGATAATATCGTTGATGATTTACGGGATAAAGTGATTAACGAATTAATGAATTGCATGACAAAAGACCCGTCAACCGTTGAACGCGCTCTGCAATTGATTGATATTTCCCGAAAACTCGAGCGTGTCGCCGATTTATCAACGAATATTTGCGAAGATGTGATTTTCATGGTAAAAGGCAAGTCGATCAAACATCATAGCGAAGTGTAGAGTCAGTGAATACCGTGTTTCTACAACTATTTTAAAGTTACAGTGTGTGTTTCTTTCCGGATGAATCGTAGAAGCCGAAAACTGGTCTTTAACTCATCGATAGGAGGTAGTTATTTCCCCCATGCTCGCTGATAGTCGAAAATCGGCGCGATCAGATGCCACGCTTTTCCAAAAGGATATTCCCCATAAACTAACTTATAACCAAGACTGAACCGATTTCTTCGGCTGTGATATGCGACGAGAATTTTGTGTTCCCATGCGAATCCATCATCTGAGCCGGGAAAAACAAACCAGTCCGCATCTGCCAATATGTCGAATTTGGAGGAAAATTGGTGCCTGACATCCAATCCGAACTTCATCCCGCAACTCGTGTAAAAAGAGTTTAGTCGTGGGTAAACCAGCGGTAAATCAATCGTTGTACGTTCGTCCAATTTTCCCATTTTAAGTCCGACGTCGATGGCGGCTTTCAGTGTGATGAGTTCGGATTGAAATTGCCGAGAAACAAGGACCCCATTCGAGATGCCGATAAGATGTGGAATAGAAAATTCCGGAGAAATAATTCCGCCTGTTCCTTCTCGCGAAATCAAGCGAAGTAACGGTGTCGGATAAATCAATCCGTGTGTTGATGCGAAACGCCAGTTCCCAACGTTCTGGTGAGACAATTTGATGCTTAAATTTGGCATGACGAAAAATGCCAATGCGTGAGTTGAAAATTCGAGATTTTCTGAAAACCCGTATATCAGCGGTTGGAAAATGCCTTTCTCGATTCTGCCGCGTTGGAGTAAAAATGCCGATTCTCTTACCCAAAAAGATTCATCGGCAGTCGCACTTTCACCTAAACCGGCAGACCAAATAAGAAGTAGAAGGGTGATCAATTTAATATTTTTCACTTCGGCACCTTCCATTTTGCAGTGACCGGACAGTGATCAGAGAGCGGGATTGCTTCCTGATGCGTCGAATCGGAACCGGCGATAAAATTGACGTTGGAGAAGAGATAGTCTAATGTTCGATTCCAAAAACCATCCGAATGGTTCGTCGTGTGGGTGAAATGGTGAAGTTGATCGGACTGGAACTCGGTAAGCGGAACTGCGCAGAAGAAGTTGTCATACATCGGTTGTAGCCAGGTGATTTCTGGTGTGTAATTACTGCCTTCTTTGTGGAACGGATCATCATTTTTCCCGTGAAAATGTTCATCGGAGCATCCGTCTTCATCACAAAAGTCCGTCGAATCTGAACCGGGAGGAAGAAGGTTAAAATCGCCGCCAAGGATGAATAATCCGCCGTTGTTGGTAATTTTCGTCAGTTCTTCAAGGCATTGTTCGACGTGTTTCTTCTTGGTATCGTCGGTAGAAAACGCTTCTGCGTGGATGCAAGCACCGAAGAAGTTGTTTAGATTGGGAACGGCGATTTTTGCAATCAACATATTTCGGCGCAGATAAAAGTATTTCGTCAGCGCATCCTGATCGCCGCGCAACGCCAATTGAATCCGTTTCACGTCGGTAATATTCCATCTGGATAAAATCGCATTGCCGGTGTTGATTCTTCCTATACCGTCGGAAGGAACATACTGCGCTTGCCACATCGAAGTGTATGCGCCGTAATTGAAGTAAGTGTTGTCTAAAAGCCATTGCATCTGATCGATGTATCCGGTGCGTTTGGAATCGACGTCAATTTCTTCGATGAATAAAATGTCAGGCTGAAGTTCCTCAATTTTATCGGCGATTCCCGCTAATCCGAGAAGTACTTCGTCATCGGACAAAATAACTCGGTCGCCGCAAGAGTCGCCAAACCAATCAAGTCTGCGCGCGCCGAATCGGATGTTCCATGTCATTACTTTAAGTGTATCAGCAGACGTTGGCGGATTGATGGAATGGTGGGTCTTATAGAGAAATCCTTTCTCTTCCGACTCGAATTTCGTGACCAGGTCTTCGCATCCTGCGAGGAACAACAATCCAAATAATCCAAGAATTATCTTCATGCGGTTCATCTCAATTTTTCTCCTTTTTGGTTTTCTCCGTTAATTGTGCGAAGTCGCTTTTGCATCTTAAATCGGGCGATCCTTTGAAATGTTTAAAACCGTTCTCTTCGTGTAAATCCATAGTCATTTATTCTATCGAATATTTTAAAATACTGCTTGGAATGTATGAATTTAAACGGTCAAAAGGCAAGATCGATATAATTTATGGAAACATCTATCGCCCGAAACCGCTGTTTTTTAATAAGAAAACCATCTCAAATTATACTCATGATATTCAAGAGCCGACCGGAGGCGATTTAAATGAAAAAGAATCTGAGTTTATTCGGATAACTTGGCGACTGCGACGGATGCCGATCCGACGATTCCCGCGTCGTTTTTCAACTTTGCAGGAACGACTATGACTTTCTTTGCCGGAATCGTATAGGCGCGTTTGATGAGTTCGCGGCGAGCCGGTTCCAATATTAAATCACCCGCGTTGGCAATTCCACCACCGATGATAAAGACTTCGGGATTCAAAATGTTCGTCAAACTGGCGAGCGCAATGCCGAGAAATTTACCGGTTTCGGCGAGAACTTCGATAGATAGCTCGTCGCCTGCGCCAGCCGCCATGGCGATCGCTTTTGGCGTGATTTCCCCATTTTCGGCGAACTCTTCGATTCGGGTCGAGATGCCTTTACTTTTGAACATCTTGAAACGTGTGACAATGCCATCACGTCCGATATAACGTTCGAGACAGCCGTAATTGCCGCACGGGCAATATAAGCCGTTTGCGTCAATCGACATGTGTCCAATTTCGCCCGCAGTGAAGGTCGCTCCGCGATATAATTGACTGTCGAGAATAATCCCGCCGCCAACGCCCGTCCCAAGCGTCAGGGCGATAATATCCCGATAACCTTGTCCGGCGCCGTAGAAAAATTCGCCGAGAGCCATTGCGTTCACATCGTTATCAAGGAATGACGGAAGATGGAAACGTTTTCCGATGCCTTCTGCAAAGTAAATGTCGTTCAACTGCGGAACGTTGGTTACGATTTTGAGTTGACCGGTTTTGGGATTCAACAAGCCGGGCGAGCCGATGCCAATGCCTTTGATTTCTGTGGTAGGCACGCGGGATTGTTCGATGACCTTTTCGACGCTGTCGGCGATGTGTTCGACAATCTGGTCGCCGCTTTTTGTTGTATCCGTGACGAATTTATCTTTATGGAGAATCTCCCCTTTGTTATTGATGACGCCGATTTTAATCTCGGTGCCGCCAAAATCGACTCCGACGTAATATTTCACGTTGATTTCTTCCTTTTTTAATTAACCTAAAAATTCGTTTCCGACTTTCCGGGCGCGAACCGGTTTGTCAAGATTGATGCCTTCAGCAATTCCGACTTCGACCAGCAGGTTCCAGCACATCTGAAGTTGCAAATAATTATCAAAACCTTCCAGTGTTGGAATTTTGATCGTCGGGAAAATTGTTTCGCGCGAGGCGATCGCGATGACGTTCATTCCGACGCCCTTGACGAGAACTTCCTGAAATTTCTCTTCTTCTTCTTTGTAGGGATTGACGACGATGACGGTCTCGGACTTGTCCATGACCTCTTCGATACCATGAACCGCGTAAGTACCTTCAAGATAAGCCGATTTCTTGCGTGTGATCTCGTTGGTTTTCAATGTCGCCTCTTCGGCAACTCCGACGTTTCTTCCGGCGAAGTAAATAATTGGCGCGGCGACGATCTTTGCCGTGATCTCCGGCTCAACGGGCAATTCGAGGACTTCAGCAGAAAGATCGGCTAACCGGCTCAAAGTCACTTGATCTAAATCTTTTCCTTGGTAATTCAACAGCATTTTATGATAGAAAAGCGCCTGTTCGATAACACTTTTCGTGGCGGCGACGGCATTTTCCGCGCCACATGACAGAATAAAACCGGCTTCGCTAAGCGATTCAAGCGGCGTATCACGATAGGCCGTCAAGGCAAATTTTGCGGCGGCGGGTTTGGTCTTAAATAGTGAGATAACTTCTTTGGTCTTTCCGGAGTTAGAAGCGCCGAAAAGAACAAAATCTTTCAAGTCAAATTCAGCCGCTTGGCGACTTCCCTGCGTGTAAATAGTCAGTGGAAGATTGGCTTTTTGCGCGATGTTGGTTGCGTTTTTTGCGGGAAAAATTCTTGACGAACCTTCGCCGGTCAAAAACAGTTTTTCACTTTTTTTCAAAGCCTTAATGATAGGATTCATATCTTTTGTCTGGAAATTCCGGATAATTTCGGAAGTTTCGAGCATCTCTTTTATCAGTGCAAAACGGCTATACTTTGTTTTGCGATTGTTCATAAAACTCCTGTTTTGCTTTCAGTTATTTCACGGGATAAAAATTCAATTTGACGTATTTTGGCAGTTCGCCGATCAATGGTTTGATATATTCGTTGAACGATTCGGTCATCATCATGCCGTCTTCGGCGATGAATTCTTTGGGAATCGGCTTGGTCTTGGCGGCGACTTTTTCTAGTTGGATCGTGCCGATTTTAATCTGGTAAGGAGCGTTCGATGTTCGTTCGATGGTCGTCATAAGGCCGGATGTTTTATTGACGGCGAACTTGACCGCTTCCTGACCAAGCATGAATGCTTCTTCGATGTCATTTTCAACGGCGCGGTCGGCTGAACACATGGGAAGCGATTCTGGAACCTGAAATTCTCCTCTGTACCCGTATTTGTTTGTCAACATTCGGTGCAACATCATCGCGGCGGACGCTCCGCCCATCGCTCCGAATTCGACGTTCGAGAAATTGTCTTTAGTTTTGGAAGCCGAAACCGGCGTGCCATCGGCATTGACGATTCCTTCGCCGCAAATGATCGAAACAAAACCAAATTTGCGATATGTTTCTTCGAATTTTGCGAAGAATTTCTCTTCGTCGAACGGAACTTCCGGAAGGAGAATGATATGCGGCGGATCGGATTCGGCAGATTTCACCGCGAAAGCGGAAGCCGCCAACCATCCGGCGTCGCGTCCGATAGTCTGATAAATAACAAACTGATCAACTTTCTGCATGTCGCGCGAGAGAATTCCCGCTTGAAGAACGGAAAGCGCTACGAACCGTGCCGCCGTTGGAAAACCGGGCGTGTGGTCTGTGCCGAACAAATCGTTGTCAACTGTTTTCGGACAACCCATTCCATAAAGTTCATAATCATGTTTGTGGCAATATTTTTCAACCTGATAAACATTGAGCATTGTGTCATTTCCGCCAATTCCGAAGAAATAGCGGACGTTGTGCTTTTTTAGGATTTCGAGAACTTTTGGCATGTCTTTATCGGACAATTTATATCGCGACGAACCAAGCGCGCTGGAAGGCGTGCGTTTCAACCCTTCAATGACTGTTTTGTCTTCTTTGCCGAGATCAACGAAATCTTCGTTCATCAATCCCAGCATGCCCCAGTGACAGCCGTACACGTTTTCAATTGCATTTTCCTTCAAACACTGTGTGATAATTCCCGACAGGCTGGAATTAATGACTGTTGTTGGACCGCCCGCCTGAGCGACCAAAGCGTTGCCTTTCACTCTAACAACCTCCATCTAAATAAACCAAGAAATAAGAGATGAAACGAACCGATGATATTGATCTCCCACTTCGATAAAGTTATTATTGAAATTGATTCGCACCCGACCTTCACCCCAATCGACAAAGCCGCCGACCCAGTGCGGCGCCAGATCGAATGCCAACGCTCCGACTTTTCCTTTTCCGGATTTTCCGATGACCAGAAGTGGAATGTTTTCCGAATCTGTCGCAAGTGACAGAGCCAATTGAAACTCGATTTGGATGCGTTTTCCAATGATAATCGTCTTGGTTTCATCTTTCGGCACAAACCGGTTGAATCCAGAAATGATCGCAGGGTTCTGCCAATCCAACGATTGAACGATTGGATGGTTTTTATCGCCAGGCAGTACAACGATTCCATGAGAGTAATTCTCACGATCGTCGCTTCGGGAAAGTATTACCGGCAGAGCTATTTCAAGCGGGGAATCGGTGTATTCGCCTTTCATGCCCGTAAATGATTCCCATCCGCCGATCATTAGGAGCGAACCGCCCGCATCGATCCATTCACAAATCTCAAACAACTGACTGTTCGTGAAGTTGGCGCGTGGATAATCGCTGAGTATGATTATCTGATAGCGATTCAAATCCAGATTGTATGGAAACGAGGATGTCGATGGAATGTAGTCGAAAGCGTATTTTTGATCAAACAGAATTGAAGAAAGATAAAGCGCCGCACGTTCGAGATCGTCATCACCGCAGTAGAGAATGCGGCTTTTCGTTTCCGGGTTTTGAATCTGCTTGATCGTACTGACATCGTTCATCGGAATGTCTCCCTTGAAAAGTCGATAATTGCCGATCAGAAATCGGCGGTGTGATTTTCGGGATGATAGAAAGCCATATCGACGGATTTGAAAAATTCGACCGGTCCGCCATTCTTAAGATTTTCAACGAGCGAAGCAATTTGTTCCTGTGACTTATAAGCAAGCATGCCTTCGAGTTTTTTCTGAAAAATGAGATCGTCAGCAAGGACTTTGATCGTCGGAGGCGTTGCGAAATCGCAATAAACGGAAAATTCATACGCCCATGGGACATTTTTTAATGCTGGGCCCAGTTCTGGCCAAATGTTGCCGCCGGCATGGAAAAGTGAGATGAGCACTTCCTGATAGACAATTTTATGATCGGGATGTAAATCTGCGCCGGTTGGTAGAAAGACGCGCGATGGGCTGACTTTTCGTAAAAAATAGGTAAATGCGTTTTGCAGACCGGTATAGCCTTTTATTTCTGGATCACCGAGTTTGGCTTTTCGGCGACCGATATACGAATTTGTGTCGCAGTCGGGGATATTTGCAAAGAAGATATTTTCTTCAGGAAGGCCTAAAATTCGGAAAGATTCCAGCGTCTCATTTTTGCGAATTTCGCTGATCGTATGCTCCTGTTCGGCTTTGCAATAACCCATCCGACCGTCCGTTGTAACAAGTGCGAAGACTTCGACGTTATTTCTGAGAGCGGCTTGAAGCAGAAGCCCGGCCCCGAGAATAATATCGTCGTCATGAGGACCGATAAACAGCCATTTTTCGCCGACGCGCCATGTTGAAAATATCTCGTTGAGGTTTTCTGTAATAACCATTCCTCTTTTTGTTCTGCGATAGTACTTCATTGGTTCTCCTAAAAAAAGTTAGACATTTCGTTATGCGATCAGACACTCGAGATCGGGTAGAAAATCCCGGCAATCTGGAAGCGGTTACCATTTCAAAATAGAATTCGCTATGGTTAAAAAACGACGGAAATATAGTCATTTTGACGGTTTTTTTCAAAAGATAAAACCAAAAAAATACCAGAAAACGGCAAATTGCTCCTGCAACATCTTTTGCATATCCAGATTGTATGTATTAATTTACACAACCTCTTCGGGGCAGGGCGTAAGTCCCGACCGGCGGTCAAAGTCCGCGAGTCCTTGAAAATCTGGGACAGAGCCTGTGAAATTCGGGCGCCGACGGTAAGAGTCCGGATGAGAGAAGAGTTTTTTTGAAAAGTCCCGGGAGAATCGGGATTTTTTTATGATGATGCACGAAAAATGGATGAAAAGAGCGCTGGAATTAGCGGAAGGCGGACGCGGATGGACGAGTCCGAATCCTGTCGTCGGCGCGGTTCTGGTTAAAGATGACCAAGTCGTTGGCGAAGGATTTCATCATTTATTTGGAGCGCCGCACGCGGAAATCGAAGCCATTCGTAGCGCCGGTGAAAAAGTCGCGGGTTCGACGCTTTATGTAAGTCTCGAACCGTGTTGTTATTTTGGGAAGACGCTGCCGTGTGTCGAAGCGATTATTCAATCCGGAATCCATGAAGTCTTCGTCGCTACCATTGACCCAAACCCGAAAGTTAATGGCGAAGGGATTCGTGTACTGAGAAATGCTGGAATTCCGGTGACGGTTGGCATTTTAGAGGATCAAGCCAAAGAATGCAATCGCGGCTTCTTTTCCGTGATGCAAAAAAATAAGCCATGGGTCACGTTAAAACTCGGATTGACTACGGACGGTTTTATCGCCGATGTCTCAGGGGAAAGTCAGTGGATTACTTCCGAACCGTCGCGTGTTTTTGCCAAAGAACAACGATTGAAGTATGATGCTGTGATGGTCGGAATGGGAACCGTTTTCAAAGACGATCCATCGTTACTGCCGGGAAATCATACGGGATTTATTCCCTATCGCGTGGTTCTCGATGATGTTCTGAATATGCCATTTCGGATGAAATTAGTGTCGGATGAATATAAAAAGCGAACGGTTTTGGTTGTTTCAACCGATGCAAAAGAAGAGAAGATCAAACAAATGAAAGCGCTTGGCGTTCATGTGATTCAAACGGAACGCAATGAACTTGGCTGGATTAATTTAAACGCGGCTCTAAAAGCGCTGACAGATTTTGGGATCACTTCAATATTCTGTGAAGGCGGAGGACAGGTTGCGGGGTCGTTGATTTCTGAACGGTTGATCGACGAATTGCAAGTGTTCATCGCGCCAAAAATTATCGGAACCGGGATCATGGCTTTTAGCGGATTGCTGAAATCACTCAATGAAGCGATTCAACTCCGATGGAGCGAGCCGGTCAAGATGGGTGATGACATTTTTCTAATAGGAGCGCTCGTCTGATGTTTACCGGCTTAATCGAAGAAATCGGCGAAATTGTCGGAATAATTCCAAATCCCGAGGGAAAAATATTTTCCATCTCTTGTAGAATTACGATGGAAAATCTGAAAATCGGCGACAGCGTTGCCGTTGACGGCGTATGTCTCACGGTTGTCGATTTATCGGAGAATCGGTTTTCGGCGCAGGCGGTTCACGAATCGCTTGAACGTTCGACACTTGGGATTGCTAAAACCGGCAATCGCGTGAATCTGGAACGCGCAATGCCAGCCAATGGAAGATTCGGCGGGCATTTTGTTCAGGGGCACATCGATGGTATTGCGGAAATTATTTCATGGAAATTCCAGAGTGAGTCAGCGGTTCTGACGATTAAAATTCCCGATGAATTTATTCGGTTTATCGCTGAAAAAGGCTCAATTGCCGTTAACGGAATCAGCCTGACGATTGCGAAAAAGGAAGGTTTGATGGTGTCTATCGCATTGATTCCAACGACATTGAAAACGACAAATCTTTCATTGAAAAATGTACGCGATTTTGTCAATATCGAAGTCGATTTAATGGCAAAATATGTCGAAAATTTTCTGCATCAGGGAAAAGACGCGCTCACATCGGAGAAGATCAAAGGATGGGGATTTGGGAGAAATTGAAAATTGGTGATTGAAAATTGTAAATATCAAATTGCAAATATTTGTGATAACTCGGAACCCGAAACACGGAATCACAATTGAAAAGGAATGAGTGAAATGAAATTTAATACAGTCTTGTCTGCGGTTGAAGATATCAAAAATGGGAAGTTTGTGATTGTCGTCGATGATAAAAACCGTGAAAATGAAGGTGATTTTATCATCGCCGCGGAGAAAGTGACACCCGCAGAGGTCAATTTTATGGCTAAATATGCGCGCGGATTAATGTGCGTTGGTTTGACTCAGGAGCGAGCACGGGAACTGGATCTGGGATTGATGGTTCAGGACAACACGGCTCTTCACAATACGCGGTTTACTGTCAGCGTTGACTTGAAAAAGGGAACGTCAACCGGCATCTCAGCATTCGATCGCGCGGCGACGATTCGTGCGATTGTTGATTCTAAAACCAAGCCTGACGATCTTGGCCGTCCTGGACATATTTTTCCTATTATTGCTCGATCAGGCGGCGTGCTTCGCCGTGCCGGACACACAGAAGCATCGGTCGATCTGACAAAACTCGCGGGGCTTCAGCCGGTCAGCGTCATGTGCGAGATCATGGACGAGGACGGTAATATGGCCAGAGGCGGGGCGCTTCATAAATTGGCTAAAAATCATGGCGTGAAGATCATCACCGTCGCGGATATCATTGATTATCGCCTAAAAAATGAAAGGTACGTCGAGCGCGTTTCCGAAGCCGATCTGCCGACCAGTTACGGCAATTTTAAAGTTATCATTTATCTGGATAAAATGACTGAGAAAGAACACGTGGCTTTAGTTGTTGGCGATCTTAGATCAGGCGAACCGGTATTAGTTAGAGTTCACTCGGAATGTCTAACGGGCGACGTTTTTTCATCCTTGCGGTGTGATTGCGGCGACCAACTGCACAAAGCGATGACGATGGTTGCCAAAGAGGGACGCGGTGCAATTTTGTACCTAAGACAGGAGGGACGCGGCATCGGGCTTCGGCACAAAATCGAAGCTTACAAATTGCAGGAAGAAGGAATGGACACCGTCGAGGCAAACGTTAGACTCGGGTTCCTGCCAGATTTGCGGGATTATGGAATGGGCGCGCAGATTCTAACCGATCTCGGTATTAAAAAGATGCGCCTGATGACAAACAATCCGAAAAAAATCGTTGGACTTCAGGGTTACGGACTCGAGGTCGTTGAGCGCGTGCCGATTGAGATTCCGTCGAATTCGATCAATGAAAAATATCTGAAGACCAAACGCGATAAAATGGGACATTTAATCTTAAAAAACAAATAGGTGAGAAAATGGCAAACATTCATGAAGGTTTACTTTCTGCTGAAAAAATGAGCGTGGCGATCGTTGCCAGCCGGTTCAATGATCTAATCACTAAAGAGTTGCTCGAAGGTGCATTAGATTGTTTGAGAAGACATGGCGCAGATGAAAAAAACATACACATTTTCTGGGTTCCCGGCGCATTTGAAATTCCGCGCATTGCCCGAGAAGCCGCTGAGTCAAATAATTTTGACGGCGTCATTTGCCTCGGAGCAGTAATTCGCGGTGCGACGGCGCATTTCGAGATGGTCTCCAATGAAGCAACGAAAGGTATTGCAAAACTTGCTATGGAATCGGACGTTCCGGTTATTTTTGGCGTTTTAACGACTGAAAATATCGAACAGGCGTTGGAACGCGCCGGGACGAAAGCGGGAAATAAAGGCTGGGACGCCGCACTGAATATGATCGAAATGGCAAATCTGATTGGCTCTATCCGCAAAATGAATAAATGATCAGAAATTGTCTGAAAATCCTGACGATCCTGATTCTTCCGGTTTGGCTGGTCGGACAGACCGTCGTTGGTGAATGGGATAGTTACACGTCGTTATTGACCATTCGGGACATTCTTATTCAGAATGATCGGATTTACGGCGCGAGTAGCGGTGGTTTGGTGGTTTTTGATTTAGCTCAAGAGAAATTCGACGTTTATGGTTTGCCTGACGGACTGAGCAAGGTTGATGTTGCCTGCATCGCAAAAGACAATCACGGCAAGATTTGGTTAGGCATGAGTTCTCCGGACGGCGCTATTAATATCTGGAATCCGGAGACAAAAACCGTCGAGAAGATTTTCGATGAAACAATTCTGCGCGAAAAATTGACCTCCGTTTCATCCATCGTCTTTTACGAGGATCAAGCGTTTGTCGCTTATCAGCAAAACGTCGATTGGGGAGTTCTTCACTTTAAACAAAAAGGAGATTCCTATGAGTATAAAGACTTTTACCACAATTTTCCGGTAGAAATTTCGTCGATCAATGCGCTGAATGTCATCAACGATTCACTCTGGGTCTCTACATCTTCCGGATTGATTTACACCGCTTTGAATCATACGGATTTCAAACCCGATACTGTCTGGAAAAAAGTGCCTTTCTATGGTTCTTCTAATGTTACGAATGCCGTCGTTTGCGAAGGGAAAATCGTCGCGGACTATGGCTCGATAATTTACCGTGTTGCCGACCAAACCGTCGTAAACAACACCTTGAACCGAACGATTCGGTCGCTTACCGTCGATTCTAAGGGGCGATTGATTGCCTCGACAAGCGCCGGCGTTTTTCGCTTGAATTCAGATCAATCATGGACGCAGATTTCCTCGGATGAAGTTTTAAAAACGATTGCCGGAGACGGTGAAATTTTATGGGGCGGAACTTTAGCCAAAGGACTCTGGTATTCTGATGCGAATACGGGGAGATATTTCACGCCGAATACTCTATTAGACAATATTTATACAACGCTGTTTGTGGATGATGACGGTCAACTGATTGCCGGGACAAACAACGGCATTAGTTTTCACACCGATAAAGGCTGGTATAACATTCGAAAGGAATATTACGGCGTTAAAATTCACGACCATTTGGAAGACAACTGGAATTATTTCGTCGCCGATACGATTGCTTATACACTTTCTGGAAGAATCTACACATTGCTAAAAAGAAAAAGAGATGGAGATTTTTTTGCATCGTTGTATGGCGCTTATCTCAGCGCGGAACGCGGCGGCGGACTCCTGAGATTCAATCTAAACGACCTTGCGAATTATACGGTTTATGACACGACAAACGGGAAGTTGGCGGCGTCCGAGGGTAGAGGCGGCAACGATAGTTATCTTGGAATTGCATGTCTCGCTTTCGACAAATCCGAGAATCTCTGGATTGCCAACCAGTACGCGCAGAATGACAGCGTTGTTGCAGTTCTGGCTCCCGATGATCAATGGTATCATTTTTCGATCGCTGAGTCGCATAACTATCTTAGCTATCATATTACCGCTATCGAATTCGATTCGGAAGGACGTGTCTGGTTTGGCGCTCTCGTACATTCCAGCGTCGTTGCGCCGTCAGCCGGCGGAATCATCGTCTTGGATTATAACGGAACGCTGGGTGATAAAAGCGACGACAAATGGTACTGGATTTCGACTTCTGACGGATTAGCCAACAATTCTATATTTGAACTGAGATTTGACCATGAGGGAGAATTGTGGATTATGAATGCCGGTGGAATTCAGCGCGCAACCGTCGCATCGAATTTTCCAACGGCTTATTTTTCATGGATCGAACCGGCGGTTTTGACAAGCATTCCCTTTGCTAAAGAGTGTCGTATCCGCGTTGATGGCGTAAATAACAAATGGATCGCGACCGTCGGTAGTGGCGTGAAAGTTTACACGCATGACGGCGTCTGGCTGAACGACGTCGAAGGCTTTACAACTAACAATTCTGGAATTCTTGATAATACGATCCTCGATATTGCTTTTGATTCGCCGAAAGGCTTGGCCTATCTGGCCACGACTAAGGGAATTTCAATTTATAAATCGCCTTATGCGGCTTGTGGAAATAAATATAAAGAGTTGAAAATATTCCCATCGCCATATAAGATTCCCAGCGCCGAGCCAATGGTCATCGACGAACTCCTGCAAAATTCCGAAGTAAAAATCATGACGCTCGACGGGACGGTTGTCCGCAAATTAACGACAAGCAATGGAAATGTTTACGGAGAGCAGGCGTTTTGGGATGGAAGAAATGAGAAAGGGCGTTTGGTTTCCAGCGGCGTCTATCTCTGTCTGGCTTTCACGCCGGACGGAGATGCGACAATCGCCAAATTTGCCGTTATCCGTAAATGAAATGGTTTCATCTATTCGTAAAAAGTTCCTCGTTCTAAGCATCGCGCTAATTTTTACGGCGCCTGCATTCGCTCAAGGGCGGATTTACTTTGACATCAAAACATCGTTAAACGATAAAGCCGATCTGTTGCCGATCGAACTGGCGACGACGATCATCTTGACGCAATCGCGCTGGGCTGGCGCCTTGGAAATCGGCGAGGATTATACGCTTTTTTTAAAGAATTATCAGCGAATCGAACGCAGAGAATCAATGCTGGTATCGCTGGATGTGGAACTTCGGGGAAAATCCGATTTCCGAACGGGGGAAGTATTAAAAGCCAAACGAATCAAAATTAAGATCGAAAATAAAAATCAAACAAATCCGATTCAGGATGTCTATCAGCTGATCCGAAACGGACTCCGAAAAACCGATGTGCGATTTAAATCCGAGACGCTTTCAATTGCAAAAGCTATTGAAATCGCCGCATGGCAGATGGTGATGAATCTGCAGGGGAAATAAGTGCAGAAGGTGGGAGGATTTGTTATTGGTCATTAAGGCACTTTTTCAGCATTTTATCGATGGAAGAGGGAAAATGTTTAGACCGGGATTTTTGGGATTAAAGGATGGACAGGATTGAGATTGTGAACAAGTTGGGAGTTTGTTTCTTTAATCGTGGTAATCCCGGAATCCGATGAATCATGGTGCTGACAATGGAGATAAAACAGTCAGAATCACTGATTAAACGGAAAATGTCTGAATCGCTGATTAAGCAGATTACGCTGATTGCACTGATTATAGAAAAC
>PEYN01000152.1 GCA_002774355.1 Candidatus Marinimicrobia bacterium CG08_land_8_20_14_0_20_45_22
GTCCAATATAGTAGCGATCTTTGCTTGGACTGTATAGAATGTAAACCATGATTGCCATTTGTCGGGGCGCGGAGATTTGAACTCCGGGCCTCTTGGTCCCGAACCAAGCGCGCTAACCGGGCTGCGCTACGCCCCGATAAATCTTCACACAAAGAGCGCCTGAATTTATAACTATCAAGCAGTTATTTCAATTAAAAACTTGTCAGATTTTTAAATAACTTTGATAAAAATACTCATTAAACCAGAACCAGTCAAGCAAAGGATTGTTACAGCTATTCCAGCAATTATGACACCTAATAAATCTGCAATAATAAACTTTTTAAAACTTAAACCAATAAGAAATGATGCCAATGCTCCTGACCAAACGCCCGAGCCCGGTAATGGAATTCCGATAAAAATCGTCACCGCCCACTCGCCGTACTTTTCAACAGAAGACTCGATTTTCTTTCGCGTTTTTTTAATATAACTACTCCAGAATGATTCAATGAATTTTATCCGAGTAATAATTTTCAATAGGAAGTCAAGAAACAAAAATACGATGATTCCAATAACAAAATTGGCGGTAACGCAGATTGCAAAAACTTCTACCCAATTCATTTTAAGTGCAAATAACCCAAATGGGATCGAACCGCGCAGTTCAAAAATTGGCACAAATGTAATTCCAATCAATTTCAGTATATTTAAAATCACTAAAAACTCCTAGTCTGTTTATAAAATACGAATTTAAATATATCAATTTTTTCGTTATGATTCATGAGGATCTTACGTCCAAAAATAGCTCTTTAAAATTAACAAAATAAATCGTCCTGTATCCCGAACATTATGGATCGAACTGCGAGAATGATTATAAATCGTTGGGATTTCGATTTCCATGAAACTTGTTCCAGAAATAAGAGAACGAATTAGAAATTCCGACTCGAACTGAAAACCATCATTCGCACACGAATCTGCTTTAATTAAATCCAATTCGATTAACCGGAAACCACATTGGCTATCATGTACACGTCTCAGGGTTCTTAATGAAACAATGAATGAAGTCACTGTGTTAGACATAAACCTATGAAAAGGCATATTATAGAGATTAAATGAACGCTTGCCTAAAACCATCCGAACATTTAAAGACTCTTTAACACGAATGAAATCCTGTATTTTTTCGGGAATATGTTGCAAATCTGAATCGAGAAAAATTCCGCAAGCACATTTCATCTGCTTCGCTTTAAGAATTCCGGATTTTATCGCCGCCCCTTTGCCCAAATTCACGGAATGACGAACAACCGTAAAATTTTCCAACTGATTTAATATCTTTTCCGAGCCGTCGGTTGAACCGTCATTCACAATGATCAACGGAATCATCGGAGCGACTTTTCTTATCCGGAGAATTAAAGGCAACAAAGTTTCTGAAGATTGATAGGCAGGAACGATGATACAATATTTATTATCAAAATTCATCGATTGAAATTAGGTTTTCTTATGGAAACTGGCAATAAAAGAAGTTATTTCAATTCGGACAAAAATGTTTGCATAAACTCAACGAAGCGATTAAATTTGTGCCGTTCTTTTAGAATGCGAGAGTAGCTCAGGTGGTAGAGCCCCACGTTGCCAACGTGGTTGTCGCGGGTTCGAGTCCCGTCTCTCGCTCAAAGCAATTATGTCCTATACAGTTAAAATAATCCAAGCAAAAATTGATTCAATGGCCAGAAATGTCTCACGTTGCTCCCGATGTGTCGGGATCGCGGGTTCGAGTCCCGTCTCTCGCTCAAATAATAATGAGAATCCCCGCGAAGGAACCGAATGAAAAAGTTTAGCCTGAAATATTTCCTGACTATCCTGATTATTTTAGTCATTACGCCTATCGGATTTGCTACAAAATCTTACGAAGGCATCGGCGAAAGATGGATGCACAATTACGGCGGTGCAATTTTGTACGAAATATTTTGGTGTTTAATCCTCTTCCTTGTCTTTCAAAAACTCCGTCCATATTTGAATGCACTTTACGTATTTATATCAACTTCTATTCTGGAAATTGCCCAACTCTGGCATCCGCCATTCCTGGTTGCTATCCGCTCTACTTACCTCGGACGAACTATTCTTGGAACGACCTTCGTTTGGGTTGATTTTTTATACTATTTGATCGGTAGTCTAATCGGCTATTTTATGTTAATCGTTTTGAACCGGTTTGATCTTCAAAAAGAAAAAGCCGGAAAATAATCGATTACTCTCCGGCTGGAAATCGAATCCAAATTATGAACTATTTCAATTGCGTGATAATTGCCTTTGCCGCGTCTTTATGAACGGTAAAACTCAGCATTTTCAACTTTACGAAATCTTCTCGCCATAAGTAAAATCCCTTAAATTGTCCGTAACGGGAACTTCTCCCAGAATCTTTGATCAAAAACCAATCGTACTTCCCCACTTTTGCCATTCCAACCAAATGAAGCCCGTGGTCATCTTCCGTTGTGGCATTCTCTATCCGAAATTCCCTCGAATCCTGATTGATATAAGCGTACGGAATATCGAAATCAGGAATGAATCCAACATCTTCCTTACCAATGTATCCGGCTTCGCTGACGTCGCCGCCGATCGCTACAGACATTCCGTTTCCGATTGCCTGTTTGATAACGGCGTACCATTTATCTAACGGAATATTGTAGTAATTCTTATCATGCCACCAGTTGTCGGGTACTTTGAACTCTGCATACTCATAGAAAGGCGCCGATGTCGTTGACATCAGATCGACATAATCATTGGAATTAATTTTCAGTACGTTTTTGTAAAATTCAATCGGCGTGAGCATTTTACCATTCCAGCCAATTGTTGTCGGCGGAACGCCGAGATGTTTGCTCAAGATAATCTTAATCGAGGCAATGACCGTCTCTTCGTCCCAATAATTGTTCATCTTACAATATTCGAGATAATCTTTCACTTCCTTGACTAAAAGTGTATGATTATGCATTTGCACGCCGACCAATCCTGTATAGGCTTCCGCCGGAACTGCGCCATATTGATTCATAATACGGAGAACGGCATTGCACTCTGAGCCTTCATCAAAAACTGATTTGCTACGCTCAGTTACAAATCGTCTCGCTTTTTCAACATATTCCCAATAAACCGTGTACATCTCAGAGAGCTTGATTTTCTGCTGTGTCAAACGTTCAACTTCCGATTCTAAGTAACTCGTTCCGCTGAAACACCAGCATGTCCCCGTTAGATATTGAGCGACCGGCGGAAAATAAAACGCAATCTGCTTGAATTCTTCCAACGACTTCGGTTTGACGACACCGGCGAGATCGCTTTTGAGAACTTTCTTCTCTTTTTTTTCTGTCTCTTTCTGTTCATCCTGTCGCTTTTTGATTTCAGCCGTGATGGAATCATTTTTGGCGGTTATCTCTCCAGAAACTTTCTCTAAACTGTCAAGAATGGCATCAGTCGTCTTCGGAATATATTCCGCTTTATTTTGTGCAAAAACCGACATTGCAAAAATCGCTAACATCCAAAAAACAAACGTAAACTTTGACTTCATCAGATTTATCCTTTCAAATAAGTTTTATCTAATAATCGTAGGTAATATAATGATTCAAATTCATTTTGCCAATCTGTCGGCGCTATGATTTAAGTACATTGTCTGAACCATGATTCATAGGATTCCGGGATTACCACGATTAAAGAAATTGACTTCCAACTGTTCACGGTCTTAATACTGCCCATCTTTTAATCGTCTGCACTATGATTCCCCTGATTTTCTGATTGACTATGATTTCCCATTATCGCATCCTCCTAATCATAGTTCTCATTCAATCATTTTAATCATAGTTCAAGACTCCACCACCG
>PEYN01000153.1 GCA_002774355.1 Candidatus Marinimicrobia bacterium CG08_land_8_20_14_0_20_45_22
ACAATTGTCTTGCTTGTCTTCACTTCAGGGAGTTTATCGACTTCAATTCCAACCATTTTACAAAGTCCCGTATGCCACTGATTAATGTTTTTTCTGGTATCAAGCAACCACCAGACAACCGCCAAATCGGTTGATTTCACGTAATTGCCGGTCAATTTAAATACAACGAAATCCTTGGGATCGAGATATTTAAATGTTTTCGCGATGACATCCGGTTCATGTCTTTTCAACCAGAGAATTTTACCGATGATGTCCTTTCCAGCCAGACTGGGAGCGCCGCCAGTAATCCTCAGGAACCTCAGTAAACGGAAAATATTGTAACCCTGAACTCTCGGCCATGTCCAGATGAGTTCCCGCATGATATCGCCTGCGCGGCTGTCAACCCACGAAATTGCCCGACGAAGCGGTTCGCCTTCTTTGGAAACGAGTACCAATCCCTGCATCTGCGAAGAAAATGTAACACCGACAATATCCGCCGGATTGATACCGGTCTTTTGAATGACGGCCTTCGATGTTTCGCAGATCGCATTCCACCAATCGTACGGTTCCTGCTCTGCAAAACCGGTCTGCGGCACATAAAGCGGATACTCTTTTTTCGTTGAGCCGATGATATCGCCATAAACTGTCACCAGCATGGCTTTGTTGGAACTGGTTCCCATGTCATGTGCTAAGATGTACTTTTCCATAAAACGCTCCGAGTTTTAGACGAATTATTAATTCTTTAATTATTTGTTCGTTAATTGTCGATACTTCAATATAAACTAAAAATCTGATAAAAAACTGAATGGGAGAAACTATTGAAAATTTTCATATCCGGCAATATTTTTAAATAATATCAAATTTATAAACCTGCGCACATTGGCAATCGACGGTGACCGTGTTGAAAAAATGTTGCCTTTCTTTAAAATATATCTTACAATTACACCGTTATTTTAAATAGGGATAAACCGCGGATAAGCATCACACCGATACTTTATCTCGGAAACAGGCGTTATTTGGAAAAGGATTGATTTCAATAGATGGAATCCCGAAGCTTCGGGACAGACGACTGATACGGCGAATGAATGTTCAAGGCGCTCTTTTATATCGATAGCATGAGACGTTTCTCCTTTGGGAAAACGCATTAGGTTACTTTTAGAAGTAACAGGCGGGAATTTTATTGCCTGTTATTTCATAGGTTTTCCTTAAATATTTCTGAACTGCTCCGTCGTGACATGTGACTGACGGGGCGGAGCCGTGCCCGGAGGAAAGAGAATTATCCACAGATTAACGCAGATTAACACAGATAGAAATGATCCAATCTTTTTTATTGTGTTGATTGATTTTTCTGTTCGTGTACCGTATATCTTCAATATTTGTTTTAGAAGATTACAACTTTTGGTCATTTGAATTTGGGATTTTAGATTTATTTGTTTTTTGGATTTTGTGATTTGGCATTTACTCCGTTATTTGCAATGAAAAATTCCAAAACTCAAGCACGGTCATCTTTGATGAAAATTCCAAAAACCAAGCACCAAATTTCAAGTAAAAACCAATGACCAAAATTCCAATTCTCCAAACGGAAAATCGTAGAGTTGCCGAGTTTTGGTCATTTGAATTTGGGATTTTGGATTTATTTGTTATTTGGGTTTTGTGATTTGTGATTTTAGCGCTTTTTGCTAAAAGTTTGGTAATCGAACATTTTTATCATTCCGAATCGATAATCCAAAATTTACTGTTCCGTCAGGTGCTCAAACCTGTCGGCCGTACGAAATGTGTATATGTTCAGACAATTGTGTAGTTCTTTCAGAGCGGTTGACTCCTGATTTCACTGTCAAAACAAATTTCGCAGGTGACTTTTCAAAACATTTTAATCATTTTATCAAACGTTCCAGTGATTGGAACAATCGATCGAACGACCTGGCAAAATATCCAAATGACTTGCAAACTTTTAAAAGTGGTTTGGATAAACATCCAAATGACCTGCAAACTTTTGTAAGTGGTTTGGACAAACATCCGGATCATTTGACAACTTTGGAAAATGACTTGGTAAAACATCCAAATGATCTGGAAACTTTCGCAAATGAATAAATTACTTGTCCAAATGACTTGAGTAAACTGTTAGGCGACATGTGAAATTATTTTAAAAGGCTGGATGAAATTTTAGATTGGGTATCAGATTACTCAACGGGATCGGTAAAACTGATGGATATTCTCCCGGATTGATCAACAGAACCCGTTAACAGACAATTGAATTTACTTATGTGTGCGAATCGCCGAAAACATGAATAATATGGAAAACGAAACATTCCAAGAAACAGCCAAACCGCCGAAACTGCTGGATCAGGTCAGATCGGCGATTAGAATGAAGCATTACAGTTATCGGACAGAACAGGCTTATGTACTCTGGATTACGCAGTATATCCTTTTCCATAACAAACGGCATCCGAAAGATATGAATGAAATGGAAATCAGACAATTCCTGAACCATTTGGCCGTAAATAGGAATGTGTCGGCTTCAACCCAGAATTCACCCCGTGAGATATTCCTATGAAGTATTACGTATATATCCTACAATCAAAAAAGGATGAGAATTTTTATGTCGGTTTTACGAACAATTTAATTCGGAGAATCAAAGAACATGTTGATGGTCGCGTTACCTCAACGATGAAGCGATGTCCGCTTGAACTTGTTTATTGGGAAGGATGCCTGAATCAACATGATGCAACCAGGCGTGAAAAGTATTTAAAAAGCGCTTGGGGGAAATGATATATCAAAAACCGATTAAGAAATTATCTCACGGGGTAAAGGCGTTGTGCGCGATTGCGTTTTTATACAAGCATGTTCTGAACATTGAATTGGGCGCATTCGGTCAGATTGCATGGGCAAAAAGGTCGAAGCGTCTACCAGTCGTTTTCTCTCAGTCCGAAGTCAAGAGAATTTTGAATGAATTGTCCGGTGAATCTAAACTGATGGTTACTTTACTCTATGGCGCCGGATTAAGATTGAATGAATGCCTGGATTTACGTATCAAGGATGTTGATTTTGAATACAGACAGATAATAGTTCGGGATGGCAAAGGGGGGAAGGATCGGGTCACAATTTTGCCAGAATCGGTTATTGAACTGTTACAACAACAGGTTGACAGAGTTATCAAAATTCATCAGAAAGACATTCAGGAGGGATATGATTCGGTATATCTGCCTTTTGCTTTGGAGCGAAAGTATCCAAATGCCGGTAGAGAGATTGGTTGGCATTATTTATTTCCAGCGAAAGATGTATCCACCGATCCAAGAACGGGAATTGTACGTAGGCATCATCTGCATGAATCTGTACTACAGCGTGCGGTGAAAGAGGCGATTAGTAAAGCCGGAATCTATAAACATGGCGGCTGTCATACTTTCCGGCATAGCTTTGCTACCCACCTTTTAGAGGATGGTGTGAATATTCGTACAGTCCAGGAATTATTAGGTCTATTATTAACAGTTTAGAATAGTATGAGATTAATAAAATCAATAATAATTGTATTGCTGATATTTCTAATTAATTGCGACTATACGACAAAACCAAATGAGTCTGAAAATTCACTAATAACTGATTATATACAATTATCTTATGATTGTGATTATCTGGATACATTAAGGGTATTAGATGTTGATTTTACATATATATATCATAGTGAAGGGATTGGATTTCAGTTATTTAGTTATTCATATATTTTAAGAGATATTAGAACAGGAATTGGTTACGGTTCTTTTTGGGAAATGGGAAGAAAAAGATCTCCTATAAATTCAAGGGGAGAATTACCAATTCTATCTTTCTATACAGATTGTAATATTTTAGATACTCTTAATTATTCAAGATTAGTTGACATTTCTAAACGAGATACTTTTTATCAAAGATTCGAGTTTACATTAAAAGGATTTTTCAGTGATTCCTCTTTTTCCGATGTTGAAGATACTCTCAATTTAGAATCGTTTGAGTATAGTTATATAGATACGATTTTAATTGTCAAGTAAGACCTAACCATTGGAGTGTCTCGTCCTGAAATAGGTTGACAACAAAAGAGGAGAAAGAAGCAATGTCAACCAGGACAAGTTTTCGTTACAGTAATGCATTTAAGCAGAA
>PEYN01000154.1 GCA_002774355.1 Candidatus Marinimicrobia bacterium CG08_land_8_20_14_0_20_45_22
TCGGAAACTCCTAATAACTTAGCGGCTTGAAGAACGACGTTATGTGTCAGATCGAGTGTCTTGGCAATCAAACGTTTTTCCAATTGTTCTACCTGATTCGTCATTGAATCATTCAATGTTACATTGTTTTCATCGGGTGATTTCAGGGGAAGATCGTCAGTGGTGATAACCGTCGAACGGGCTAAGATAACTGCGCGTTCGATGATATTTTCCAGTTCGCGAACATTTCCGGGGTAATCGTACCGCATTAAAGAATTCAATCCTTCGGCGGAAATGCCGGTGATCGGCCGACGATTCAGGCTGGCGTGTTTTTGGATGAAATGCGTGACCAAAGGCGGAATATCTTCGCGTCGTTCCCTTAATGGCGGAATCGTAATGGGAATGACATTCAGGCGGAAAAACAGATCGGCACGGAAAGAGCCGGAATCAACCATTTTTTGAATGTCCTTATTCGTTGCTGAAACGAGTCGCACGTCGGCTTTCAGCGTTTGAGAGCTTCCCAGCCGGTGAAATTCCTTCTCCTGAATAACGCGCAGGAGCTTGACCTGAAAATTCAAGGGAATGTCGGCGACCTCATCGAGAAAAAGCGTGCCGTTCTCGGCGATTTCTATTCTTCCTTTTGTGCGTTCATAAGCGCCTGTAAAAGCGCCTTTTTCGTGTCCGAACAGTTCGCTTTCAAATAGTGTTTCCGGAATTGCCGCACAGTTGACGGCTACAAACGGTTTATCGCGGCGGGAGGAAACGCGATGAATCGTGCGCGCGATCATCTCTTTTCCAGTTCCGCTTTCTCCCTGAATCAGAACGCTTGCCTTGCTGTCGCCGATACGGGCGACAACGTTTAATACATCGGCGATCGACTGGCTTTTATAAATTAATTCTGTGGATAGAGAACTATCAGCGATCTGACTACGCAGAAGTTGGTTTTCACGGACAAGCGTGTTGTGACCGGCGATTTTCTGCAATTTTATATCAAGCTCGTCAAGATCAACGGGCTTGGTTAAATAATCCCATGCGCCACTTTTCATAGCGGATACGGCATCCTGAATTGTACCGAAAGCCGTCAGAATAATTACTTGTATCTCGGGATTTATTTCTTTGACCCGTTGAAGGATTTCCATGCCGTTCATGCCGGGCATGCGGTAATCGGTAATCACCGCGTCAAGCGACTGATTTTCAAGAATTGGGATGCAGTTGTTGCCGGATTCACAGGAAAAAACATGGCAACCGATTTTTTTCAGGTATCCGGAAAGAATGTCCCGTTGAGCCTTGTCGTCGTCAATTATTACTATATTCAAATTCATCATACGTCGCTCCTATTGATTGGGAATTGTGATAGTAAACTGGCTCCCCAAGTTTTCCTTGCTTTTTACTCCGATACTTCCGCCATGTTCACTGATAATTTGGTAAGCCTGAGCCAGTCCGAATCCAGTGCCATTTGGTTTGGTGGTAAAATAGAGGTTGAAAATTTTCGAGATATTTTCCGGCGAAATTCCCGATCCCGTATCGCGAATGGAAATAATGATCTTTCCCTGGGATTTTTTTAAAATAATTTCTATCCGTCCGCCATCAGGGGTAGCGGAAATCGCATTTTCGAGCAAGTTGATCAGACATTGTGTTATTTTGTCGCTGTCGAGGAATGATTTTATCGGTGAAACCTGTTGCCAGATTAGCCTGATGCGCCGACTATCGCAGGTTGCTTGGTAAATATTCACAACTTTTGTGATAAGTTCTGTTGCATTTTGCCGTGATTTTTGTAGCGGCGCTGGACGGGCAAAAGCGAGGAATTGATTAATGATTTCTCCAATTCTGGCAATTTCTTTGCGAACAGATTGAATAAGTTGCACCTGTTCCATATCGCCGTTCGTTGGCGGAAATTCTTTTGCCAATCGTTGGATTGTCATCGAAATGGCGTTTAACGGATTTCGGATTTCGTGAGCGACACCCGCGGCAAGTTCTCCCATCGCGCTAAGTTTTTCGCGCTGTCGCAAGTCCGCCTGCAGACGATAGACTTCATCGGTAATTTGTTTCTTTTCCGATTCCAACAGGTAGATATTTTGTAAGGAAATGGAATAAACGGCCAGAATGAATCCAATAATAAACAGAATACCGATTCGGATGAAGACTTGACGAAAAGCCGCTGTTTCGATGTTCTGAATGGGTCGATAATTCAATCCGATTCGGATAGCGCCGTAAGAAAATTCCTGAACATTGAATGGCAAGACGCCCTCGAAGATTTTTTCATCATGAAAATTATCGATACGCCACCGGAAGGATTTTTCCTGAATCACTGTTTGCATAAACGGATCTGCAGGAAAGGACGAGAGCGAATCGACCGCCTCGGTTGCCGCAAGGATTCCCAGCGAATCCTGAATGGCAATATATATAACACCGGAATCCTGGGTGATGGAATTGATCAGCGAGCCAAGACCAGTTTCTTTGCGTAAATCCAGTAAGTGCCGCGCCCGACTGTAACCGACCGCAACGAATCCATTACCAGAATTGACAGCGACTCCGAACAAATTGGTTGTTAATGTTGAGTCGAATTGCCAGCCAAGAATTATCTCCGATAGGTTGCTTCCGAGTAGTTTGAGCGCAATCGGTGGTGGGAATGACAACGCCGACGATTGGTTTGAAGAAATACTTCCTCCATTTGACTCGATTATCTGAACACGATCGAAGCCGTACCTGTTGGCAAAACGTCTGAGCGCTTTGGTAGAAAAATCAGTCGGATCGAGAAAGTGCAGCGCTTCGATCTGGCGGCTGGCGAACTCCGTTTCGACCGCATCATAACTTAAAATCGCGTTGACGGCGGCTTTCCGGATAATTTCCGACAGCCCCTGACTGAGTACGGACATCATCTGAGTAACGCTTCGTCGTCGGGAAATATATTCGCTGTAAGCGCTGAGAGACAGAAGCAAGACCAAAATCAGGAATATTGAAATCAGCGTTTTGGGTTGCAGATGATGAAATTTCAATTTCTGTAAAATCACAAAGAAATATAAAAACTACCTGACCGAAAAACATGAAAAAAGAATTGAAATCGCACACCGTCACGTTCTTTTGTCTTTCCTCTTTTCTTATCCGGCTTTTTCCTTGTAGATTTTTACTATGAAACACCAGCGCTTGTTGCTTGTAAATCCCTGGATTGCCGACTTCGCCGCGTTTGATCTCTGGGCAAAGCCGGTCGGACTGCTTTCCATCGCCAAATATCTGATGAAATTCGGCTATGAGATAGACTTTCTCGATCTGACGGACAGGTTAAAGTGGAATGATCCAGTCGATGCGAAATCGCGCGACGGGCGCGGGCATTATCAAAAGACGATATTGCCCAAGCCGGAGGTTT
>PEYN01000155.1 GCA_002774355.1 Candidatus Marinimicrobia bacterium CG08_land_8_20_14_0_20_45_22
TAAAGTTCGGAAGAATCATCACCCAGATGTTGGATACAATCGTTGTTATCGACACACATTGGGATTCCGCTTTTGCGGAATTGAAATACAAATTCCATAAATTGACAATAGACAGGTGAAATTGATAATGACACAAAAATATGAAGTAATTATAGGATTAGAAATACACGCCCAACTCATTACGGATACAAAAATATTTTGCCGATGTAAAAACAGATATGGAGCCGAGCCTAATTCACTGGTTTGTCCAGTCTGTTTAGGATTACCCGGGACATTGCCGGTCCTGAATCAGAAATGTGTCGAATATGCTATGAAAATGGGTTTAGCGACTGAATGTACTATTGCTCGCTTTTCAAGATTCGCACGAAAGAACTATTTTTATCCAGATTTAACTAAAGGGTATCAAATTTCTCAATATGATGAACCGCTTTGCGCAAGTGGTTCCGTTTTAATTCGTGTCAATGACAAAGAAAAACGGATCGGTATCACGCGTATTCATCTCGAAGAAGATGCCGGAAAATCGATTCATAACTCTGGTGAAATCACTGACACTTTAGTCGATTACAATAGGTGCGGTGTTCCATTGATCGAAATAGTATCTGAGCCGGATATGCGTTCTCCTGAAGAAGCATATTCCTATCTTGCGAAACTCAAACAAATCCTTGAATATCTTGAAATTTGTGATTGCAACATGGAAGAAGGTAGCCTTCGGTGCGACGCCAATATTTCACTGAGACCATTCGGGCAGGAAAAATTTGGCACGAAAACTGAAATGAAGAATATGAATTCGTTTAGAGGTGTCGAACGTGCGTTGAATTTTGAAATTCAACGCCAAATGAAAATATTAGATAAAGGCGGGCAAGTTCTTCAACAAACGCTACTTTGGGACGAAACTTCCGGCATGGCAAAGCCAATGCGCACAAAAGAGGAATCCGATGATTATCGTTATTTCCCTGAACCGGATTTAGTCCCTCTCAGTGTCAGTGAAAAAATGATCAACCAAGTTCGTAATGAATTACCCGAATTACCTGATGATAAATTCAAAAGATTTATTAGCCAATATCATTTGCGGGAATATGATACTAAGGTTCTAACAGCTGACCGAAAAATTGCTGATTATTATGAAAAGGTGGTTAAGATCAGTAACGATCCGGTTTTAACAAGTAAATGGATTCAGTCCGAGACGCTTCGCGCAATAAAGGACAAAAATACTGATATCGAACATTTCCGAATATCGTCTGAACGTATGGGGCGATTATTAAATATCTTGAAAAATAATGAGATAACTGTTTCTGTTGCAAAAGAAGTGTTCAGCAAAATGTTGGAATCCTCCGATTCTCCTGAACAGATTATTGCCAAAGAAAATTTAGCACAAGTTAATGATTCTGAAGACCTTAAATCCATTATCAAGGAAATGATTGCTGAAAATCCAAACGAACTGGAAAAATATCGAGACGGGAAAAAAGCTTTGTTCGGCTTTTTCATGGGACAAATGATGAAAAAGACAAAAGGGAAGACGAATCCTGATGTTTTGTCTTCTTTATTGAAAAAATTATTGGAGTGATACGGACATAGAAGCAGTTTTCTATTTCCTTGTCAATTCTCTTAAATTCGGTTAAACTATGGCGCTTTTTTAGGAGAGATGTCCGAGAGGCTTAAGGAGCACGCTTGGAAAGCGTGTGTATCGGAAACGGTACCCGGGGTTCGAATCCCCGTCTCTCCGCAAAAATTTTAAAAAAATCTATTCCTAAAAAAGTCCCAATCTTGTATCCAAAAAAATTGCATAAAAAAATTACACTTTAAATCATTTAAGAATCTTCATAATTTAGAATCTTAAAATTTAAATAAGTTTATATATTTTGAGATATACTATATATAATAAACTAATAATATTTTAATAGCAACAATTATAAATATCTATTAAATTTACCGCAATTATTTTTTAATAGATTTTTACAATAATTGACATTTAGAAAGGATAAGTAAGGAAGAAAAATGGTTGAAAGGGTTAAAAAAGATAATGTAGAATTCGTAAGGTTGCAGTTATTCGATCTGATGGGAGTTCCCAAAGAGGTGATTATTCCGGTAGAAGAACTTGAAGATTCGCTGGAAAACGGTGTTTGGTTTGACGGTTCATCAATCGAAGGTTTTGCTAGAATTCAGGAAAGTGATCTATTTTTGAAACCGGATATCAAAACATACTCCTTGTTACCCTGGTTGAACGAAGGCGGTAAGACGGCGAGAGTCATTTGCGATATTTATCGTTCGGATAATCAACCATTTGAAGATGATCCACGGACGGTTTTACGAAAAGTTGTACAAGAATCTCGAGATATGGGATTTGAATATTACGTGGGTCCTGAACTCGAATTTTATCTTTTTAAAAAGGACGATTCCACGCGAACTAAGCCAATAGATAGTGGCAGTTATTTTGATTTAAACTCTTACGAAGGTTATCAGTTAATCAAAGATATTATCACTGCGTTAAAAAGTTTCGGAATATCAGTCGAGACTTCGCATCACGAAGTCGGAATCGGACAATACGAAATCGATTTTAAATATGGAACGGCTTTAGAAACCGCTGACAGGTTGCTAACTTTAAAATATACAGTGAAGAAAATTTCACAGATGCACAATATTCAAGCGACTTTCATGCCAAAACCAATTTCTGGAATTGCTGGCTCAGGTATGCACGTTCACCAGAGTTTGTTCGATATCAAGACAGGTAAAAATTTATTTTATAACGGTGACGATCCATACAGACTTTCACCATTGGCTTATAATTTTATGGCTGGGTTGATGAAACATGTCAAGGCCATGGCGGCTATACTTTGCCCAACGGTCAATTCTTATAAACGTTTGGTTACTGGTTATGAAGCGCCGGTTTATATTTCATGGGGGAGCAAAAACAGAACCGCGCTTGTTCGTATTCCAAATTGGTTTAATAGTAAGCCAAATTCAGCACGGATGGAATTGCGCTGTCCCGATCCTACTTGTAATCCTTATTTATCTTTTGCGGTGATGTTGAAAGCCGGACTTGAAGGTATCAAGCACAACCTACAGCCGCCGAAACCTGTGGAGGAAAACATTTTCAAGATCGATCGGGAAAGTTTGAGAATAAAAAACATTGATAGTTTACCCAATTCTCTATCAGACGCGATAAGCGAGTTGAAAAAGAGTTCGCTCTTTGCCGATGTGCTTGGAAAACATTTATTTAATAAATACATTGCCATAAAAACAAAGGAAGTTGGAGAATATCACCAGCAGGTAACGCCTTGGGAGGTTGAGAAATACCTCGATCAATTTTAGCCAACTAATCGTGGCCGTTCCAATAGCAGTCCATGAAATATTTGACTGTTCGATTGATTTGGAAATGGCATTGCTCTATTTTTTATGTTAGATTATTAATGTTTTATGAGATGGGAAGTGCTTCTAAATTTGTAAGGAATCGAGAATGCTTAATTATCTGAGTTTGACGCTGTTACTGTTAATTTTAATTCTTCAGATTATACTGTATCTGAAAATGTCAAAAGTCGGAACGCCACAAGATAATTCTATCAAAGAGTTGAAAGATAAAATCGTCGAACTGGAGTCGCGGCTTAATCTTTTCCCAGAAATCGTTCAATCCAAAACTGCAGAAATTATTCAGCGGCGTTTTACCGATTTTACGGATAGCGTCTCGGCAAAAAATTTGGAATTGATACAAAGATTTGGAGCATTTCAAAACGATCTTACCAAATCTCTTTCCGATAGTAGCAGAAAATTGAGTGAGGATTTTACTCGCTTTAAAGAATCATTCCAGAAAGGTTTGACGGAAGATTTCGATAAACTCAATTTGACTGTTGAGAAAAAACTTGAGGCGATCAATGTGAAAGTTCAGGAGAATCTAAACGAAGGTTTTAAAAAGACGAATGAGACGTTTGGTGATGTACTTCAGCGTTTGGCAAAAATCGATGAAGCACAGAAAAAGATCGAAAGTCTTTCAACAAACGTTGTGTCACTCCAAGACATATTATCGGATAAGAAAAGCCGTGGCGTTTTTGGCGAAGTACAGTTAAACCAGATTTTGTTTGCCGTTTTTGGTGATAAGAACGACAAAGTCTTTCAAACCCAATACACGCTTAGTAATTCCTGTCGTGTGGACGCTATTCTGTTTGCGCCTAAACCAATGGGAAATATTGGCATCGACTCGAAATTTCCGCTGGAAAACTATCGAAAGATGGTCGATACAACTTTGCCGGAATCGGTGAGACAGGAAGCCTTCAAATCGTTCAATTCGGATGTAAAAATAAAAATAGATGAAATTGCCGATAAATATATTATACCGAACGAGACAGCCGATCAGGCAATTATGTTTCTGCCGGCAGAAGCGGTTTTTGCCGAACTTTATGCTTACCATGAAAGTCTGGTTACTTATGCGTTTTCTAAACGTGTCTGGATCACTTCGCCAACGACTTTTATGGCAATATTAAGTACGCTTCAGACGGTTTTGAACGATATGGAACGTCGGAAATATGCCGATCTCATTCAGAAAGAATTGAATAAACTTGGTGAAGATTTTAAACGATACCGCGATCGTTGGACCAACTTATCCAAACACATCGATACTGTTCAAAAAGATGTAAAAGAGATACATACGACAACCGATAAAATTTCTAATTCATTCGATAAAATTGCCAAGGTGGAAATAGACAACAAACCGCTTATAGGATCAGAAACCGAACAGCCTATATTGTTGGAAGGAAGAGATTAAAAATCCATTGTGTTTTTACCACTAATAATAAATATATGAGAATAGTGTATAAATGAACATTATCATGATTTTCCTGATAGCTGTTGGATGGATCGCATTTGGGCTGTTATTATATGTCGGAGGGAATATGATTTATGAAGCAATAAACGAAAATTCATTTGAATATCGTTTTGATCCTTCAAGTAATAAAGTGCTGTTTTCATTATCGACTGCCACAAGTATTGATGCGCTTGCTGTCGGAGTCACATTCGCATTTTTACAATTCAATATCATTTTACCGATTCTACTCATTGGTATTGCAACTTTTAGCATCACGCTTTTCGGAGTTTATATCGGAAAGAGGATTAGTAGTGTATTCGGTAAAAAAGTAGAAATATTTAGTGGATTAATGCTCATTGGAATTGGCATTAAAATACTTATTGAGCACTTATATCTACAAAACGAATCTTTAATTCATTTATCAGACGGATGGTAGTAAATTTCAACCGTTTTTTTAAATATTTTTATTAGGGAAACCAAAGAAGCCGGAGATTTTTTGGAATTTTACTTGTTGTGAGAGAATAAAATAGAAAATAATAGAGTTATGAATCATATGGAAGAATTGACAAACGGAAGATTAATGATACCTACAAAATTTCGGCGTGAAATGGACATCCGAGAAACCGAAAAGGCTATCAAATTTATCAAGGATTATTTTGAAGAAAATTTCGCACGCGAGATGAACCTTCAGCGTGTTTCAGCACCATTAGCTGTTCTCAATAATACCGGTATTAACGACTATTTATCCGGGACAGAAAAACCTGCAAGTTTTCGAATTAAGGCAACAAATCAATCAGCCGAAATCGTGCAATCTTTGGCGAAGTGGAAACGGAAAGCTCTGGCTGATTACGGATTTATCAGCGGTGAAGGAATTTATACGGATATGAATGCTATTCGTCCCGATGAGGCTTTCCTTGATAACCTGCATTCGATTTATGTTGATCAATGGGATTGGGAACGGGTTATCGCCGAAAACGAGCGGAATCTGGATGTGTTAAAATATATTGTAAGCAAAATATATAGCGTTATTTATAAGACCGAACAAGCTGTCTGTCGGAAATACCATCAACTTCAGAGACGATTTCTTCCTGAAAAAATCACATTTATTCACAGCGAAGAATTGCTGGAAATGTATCCGGATTTATCTCCAAGAGAACGCGAGAATGCCATTTGTAAAGATAAAAAGGCGGTGTTTATCGTTGGGATCGGCTCACCTTTGAAAGATGGAAAACCGCACGACGACCGAGCTTCGGATTATGATGATTGGTCGTCGGAAACCGAGAAAAATCGTCATGGACTTAATGGCGATATTATTGTCTGGTATCCGGTGCTCAATTGTGCAATGGAACTAAGTTCGATGGGAATTCGCGTGGATAAAGCGGCTCTTGAAAGGCAATTAACTCTAAAAAATGAGGAATACAAGAAAGATTTGGATTTTCACCGACGGTTGATTGATCGGGAACTTCCATTATCAATCGGTGGAGGAATCGGTCAATCTCGGCTCTGTATGTTTTTTTTGCGAAAAGCTCACATTGGCGAAGTCCAAGCGGGAATTTGGCCGGATGAAATGTTGGAAACTTGTAAACAAAATCAGATATTTTTACTATGACTTATTTAAATATTTCAAGAAAATACAATATGTAACTATATAATAAATCAGACGATTAAAGCAAAGGTATATTAATGGGATATCCGTTTAAAGAAATCGAAAAAAAATGGCAAAAGTATTGGGAAGACAATAAAACTTTCAAAGCAGTAGATTTTTCTGAAAAACCAAAATATTATGTTCTCGATATGTTCCCATATCCAAGCGGCGCTGGTCTGCATGTTGGTCATCCTGAAGGATATATCGCGACCGATATTATAGCCAGATATAAGCGAAAGAAGGGATTTAATGTACTTCATCCGATGGGTTGGGACGCTTTCGGTCTGCCTGCAGAAAATTACGCGCTTCAAACCAGAACGCACCCAAAAATCACGACACAGCGGAATATCGATACATTTCGTAGGCAGATAAAATCGTTCGGTTTTTCCTATGATTGGGACCGTGAGATCAATACTACCGATCCAAAATACTATAAATGGACTCAATGGATTTTTCAGCAATTATATAAAAAAGGTTTAGTCTATCAGGCGGAAATTCCCGTCAATTGGTGTCCTGAACTGAAAACTGTTTTGGCAAATGAAGAAGTCATCGATGGAAAATCTGAACGCGGTGGCTTTTCCGTCGTTCGCATTCCGATGCGGCAATGGATTTTAAAAATCACTGCGTATGCGGATCGATTACTGAGTGATCTTGATTTAGTGGATTTACCGGAAAGTATCAAGGAAATGCAGAGGAATTGGATCGGAAGATCGGAAGGAGCGATGGTTACGTTTAAAATCGCCGGACATGATCAAGCCTTAAAAGTCTTCACGACACGCCCGGATACGCTTTTTGGCGCGACATATATGGTTGTAGCGCCGGAACATCCAATTTTAGATAAACTCGTTCCTGAACCTTTTAAAAGCGTAGTCGAAAATTATTGTATTGTGACTTCGAAAAAAAGTGATCTTGAACGTATTGAACTGACAAAAGATAAAACCGGCGTATTTACTGGATTTTATGCAATTAATCCTTTGACTAATAGGCAGATACCGGTTTGGACTTCTGATTATGTTTTGATGACTTACGGAACGGGAGCGATCATGGCAGTTCCAGGTCATGATCAACGCGACTGGGAATTTGCAAAGAAATTTGGGATTGATATCATTGAAGTGATTTCTGGTGGCGATATCACTCAAGAATCTTACACCGGAAATGGAATATTGGTTAATTCAGGTTTTCTAAATGGAATGGATGTTGTATCAGCTAAAAAGAAAATAACTGATTGGTTGGTCGATAAAGGAATTGGTGAGTTCAGTGTTCAGTATAAATTGAGGGATTGGACATTCTCACGGCAGAGATACTGGGGTGAACCATTTCCATTTAAAATATTTCAAGATGGGAGCGTAGAACTACTAAAAGAAAGTGAACTTCCGCTAGAATTGCCAGAAATGGAAAGATACGAACCAAGTGGTACTGGCGAGTCGCCACTTGCTAATTTAAAAGAGTGGAACGACTTTATCGATCCAGAGACTGGGAAAAGAGCACGATATGAGACGAATACAATGCCTCAATGGGCTGGTTCCTGCTGGTATTATCTTCGTTATATTGATCCGAATAATGATTCTAAAGCTTGGGATTCTAAAAAAGAAAAATATTGGATGCCTATCGATTTATATATCGGTGGCGCTGAACATGCAGTCTTGCACTTGTTATATGCAAGATTCTGGCATAAAGTACTTTACGACCTTGGATTTGTCTCAACACCTGAACCGTTTTTAAAACTAATCAATCAAGGAATGATCCTTGGGGAAGATGGCGAGAAAATGAGCAAGTCACGCGGAAATGTCATAAATCCAGATGATGTGATTAGCAAATATGGAGCCGATACCTTCAGAATTTATGAAATGTTCATGGGGCCTTTAACTCGAACAAAACCGTGGAATACTTCAAGCATTGAAGGTGTTTATCGTTTTTTAAGCAGAATATGGAATATTATTTTAAACGATAACAATCAATTACTCGATGACATCCAAGATGTTACTCCCAATTCTGATACTTTAAATATTCTTCATAAAACAATTCAAAAAGTAACTGAGGATATTGAAAATTTTCATTTTAATACCGCAATCTCGCAGTTAATGATTTTTATCAATGAAATATCAGCGCTAGAAATAAAGCCTTTATCAGTCATGTTAGATTTCATTGATTTGCTGAGTCCGTTTGCACCTCATATTTCTGAAGAAATATTTGTAAGACTATCGAATTCAAATAATTTTTCATATAAAAAATGGCCAACCTATGATCCAAATTATATCAAAGAAGACGTAGTAACCATAGCTATTCAGGTAAATGGTAAAATTCGGGGCCAATTTGATATTAAACGAGATGCAACCGATGAAGAATGTTTGAATTTGTCATTCCAAGTTATGAATGTTAAACGTTTTACTGATGGCAAAGAAATTATAAAAAAAGTAGTTGTAAAAAACAAACTCGTAAGTATCGTTGTAAAATAACTGATATAAAAGGTCGACAGGGGGATAGTTGGGGTGTGCCGATGTTCAATCTTGTGATAATTGCTTATTCAATATCAATAAGTTTACATAATATATCTTATGCTTATATGTTTTTGATTGATTTTTATAGCTTCTTCTATATCGTTCAAAGTTCCTTATTTCGCTACTACATCTAAATTGCACGATTTTTCTATCTTTTTATTTCCATTTCGTCTGGTTCGGTTTTAATTTTACACCGTTATTTTTTATTGTGAAATCTAAACCAAATCGGGTATTATATCTCTATGAAGAAAATATTGATTGCCTTTCTTTTTCTTTCATCTATTTTAAACACTTCAAAATTAATATCCATAAGAGACGATGGAGTATAATTAATGAAAATTTTAGTAACGGGTGGCGCTGGATATATCGGTAGTCATACTTGTCTCGAACTTCTAAATAATGGTTATGAAATCATCGTCGTTGATAACTTAATAAACAGCAAATCAGAATCTCTGCGAAGAGTTCAGGAATTGACCGGCAAGTCTCTGATATTTCATCAAGTTGACATTATAGATGAATCGGCACTTGAAACGGTTTTTAAACGATATTCTATCAATGCTGTTATTCACTTTGCTGGATTGAAGGCTGTTGGAGAATCCGTCCAACAACCACTTCGATATTATCACAACAATGTGAACGGTTCCTTAACACTCTTTAAAGTAATGACTCATAACCATGTTAAAAAAATTGTCTTCAGTTCCTCTGCAACAATTTATGGCGATCCAGTCACCGTTCCAATTACAGAGAACTTCCCTGTCAAAACGACAAATCCTTACGGTTCGACTAAGTTATTCATTGAAAATATCTTACAAGATTTATATAAATCTGATCCGGAATGGGATGTCATTCTTTTACGGTATTTTAATCCGGTTGGCGCACACGAATCCGGTAGAATTGGAGAAGACCCCAATGGTATCCCAAATAACCTGATGCCAATTATTTCTCAAGTCGCAGTTGGAAAACTTCCGCTGTTGAATGTCTATGGAAATGATTATCCAACTCTGGATGGAACTGGTGTCAGAGATTACATTCATGTGGTAGATTTAGCAAGAGGACACATTAAAGCCATAGATAAATTGAAAACAAAACTAACATCTGTTGAAATTTATAATCTTGGTACAGGACGTGGATATAGCGTATTTGAAATGATTCAAGCATTCGAAAAAGCGTCTGGAAAATCAATTAAATTCAAAATAGTCGGACGCCGGTCTGGAGACATCGCCCAATGTTATGCAGATCCATCCAAAGCATTTAGAGAACTTGGGTGGAAAGTGGAATATGATATTGACGATATGTGCCGATCTGCATGGGAATGGCAGATGAAGAATCCGGACGGTTATCCCGAAATGGAACCTTACTTATAATTTTTATCAGATAATTGGAATAAATCCGGTCAGATAATTCAGAGCAACTTCAAGCAAGGATTCATCCAATTCAAGTTCGCCGCTATGCAGTTTACCTTTTCCACCGCCGCCGATGTAAAAATATAACCCCGGCGCTTTTGTCAAATAATATGAGAAATCATCCGCTCCCATCGAAGGTTTTGGAAGTATGATGAGTTGGTCTAAAGTGCTATTCTTTCTCATAAATTCAATCATCTGGTCGCAAAGTTTTAAATTGTTAATTACTGGCGGACAGTTGGTTGGAAATTCAACGGTTATCTTACATTTCTTCTCATTTTCAAATTGACACGCAAGGTTGCGGATCAGTTCGCTAATCCTCTCAGATGTTTGCGGTGAAAATGTTCTTAACGTGCCTTTTAATGTAACAACTTGAGGAATGACGTTATGAGCATTTCCACCATGAATTTCTCCAAATGCGAGTACAAAAATTTCATTCTGATTTATATGTTCTTTCAGGAATTTCTGAATTTGATAAATAAACGTTGCTGTAATTGGAATTAAATCAATTGTTTCTTGAGGACGTGATGTATGCCCGCCAGGCCCTTTAAACGTAATTTGAACCGAAGTTGAAGAAGCATTCGATGCTCCACGAGAGAATCCAATCTTTCCGATGGGAATTTCACAATGAACATGCGCCGCAAGGATTGTCTTAACATTTTCCAAAATATCTTCCTTGATAACACTATCTGCGCCAGTAGGATACGCTTCTTCTGCTGGCTGAAAAACTACACGCAGTTTAAACACATTTTTAACGGGTGATAATTGAAAATACCTCAATAAGCCTAAGCCAATCGCTGTATGAAAATCGTGACCACAGGCGTGCATAATGTATTTATTTTGTGAACGTATCGCATGATCCAAATCTTCCATTACCGGCAATGCATCGATATCTGATCGATACACGAGGGTTTTTCCTTCCCCGACATCACAGTAGCCACCTGTTTTTAACGTCTTAAATGGTTGGAAATTTAATCCCCAACCTTCTAAAACGGTCTTAATTAATTCTGTAGTTTTAAACTCTTGCCATGACAATTCAGGATTCTGATGAATTTTTCTCCGGATGTCGATTAATTCTGGTAGAATCGACTGAATGATTGGATCTTTTTTCACTTTAGACTGTCATTTCCATCAATTTAGGCAAAGTATTTCTGTAAGTTTGTTGGATTTCGTCTAAAGGAAGATTGATAGAATCATTCATCTTCAATTTTCCGTTATCTTTGACTCTTCCAATTGTCACACATGGGACGATATTCTTTGAAGCGATCCGTTCCATTTCCAATAGCCTGCTTTCATCAATACTAATGATGATAACTGATTGACTTTCAGCAAAGAAGAGTTCATCTTCTCTTAATTTTCCGGAGATGAATATTGATGCGCCCATTGGATTTTCTGGATTAGAAATACATGCTTCTGCAATTGCAACAGCCATTCCGCCATCTGACACGTCGATTGCAGAATGAACGATCTTCATTTCAATCGCCTCAAGGCAAGCGTCTTGAACGCGCCTCTCAAAGGATATATCGATATCTGGCGCATCACCGGCAACTGTGTCATGTATGACCTTTAAGTAGGCGCTTCCTCCCAGTTCGCCTTTAATCGTACCTAACATTAAAATGAAATCGCCGTCTTTTTTAAACCAACTGGTTGTGATATTTTCCAGATTGTTGATTAACCCAAGCATTCCCACAACTGGTGTCGGATAAATGGCTCCCAAAGGCGATTCATTATAGAAGCTAACATTTCCACCAGTTACAGGCGTGTCCAACGCACGGCAGGCGTCTCCTATTCCCAGAACTGCTTGTTTAAATTGATAATAAATCTCTGGATCGTAAGGATTTCCAAAATTTAGACAATTTGTAATGGCTATAGGTCTCGCTCCCGAGCAAACAACATTTCTGGCAGATTCTGCTACGGCAATAGCGCCACCTTTATATGGATTCAAATAGGTGTATCGCCCATTCCCATCAGTTTTAGTTGCTATGGCTTTATTCGTTCCTTTGATTCTGATGACGGCAGATGAACTCCCTGGTGCTACCGAAGTATTCGTGCGAACACTATGATCATATTGTTGGAAAATCCATCGTTTATCTGCGATGTCCGGTGAAGCGATCAGCTTCATTAAAACTTCATTATAATCCTTTGGCTCAGGTAGTTTTCGAATATTTTTCGCTCGTAGTTTGGCTATATATTTTGGTTCTTTTGTTTCACGTAAATAAACCGGAGCGCCGCCGCCAAGAACCAGATGCCATGATGGAATTGAGCCTACTTTTTTCCCATTCAAGATCAGATCGAGATTCCCGGAATCGGTCACCTGCCCAATTTCCACGCAATTCAAATCCCATTTCTTGAAAATTTCCTTAACCTCTTCCTCAAATCCTCTTCGGATAATAACAAGCATGCGTTCCTGTGACTCAGACAACATAATTTCATATGGCGTCATGTCCTTTTCGCGAAGTGGAACCGCATTGAGGTTCAGGCAAATTCCTGATTTTCCTTTAGTAGAGGTTTCGGAAGTCGAGCAAGCAATACCAGCCGCTCCCATGTCCTGAATCCCTATCAGATAATCTTTCTTGGCAAGTTCCAATGTCGCTTCGAGTAGTAATTTTTCCGTAAAAGGATCGCCAACTTGAACGGACGACCGGCGGCTTTCCGATTCTTCACTTAGTTCAACCGATGCAAACGTCGCTCCGTGAATTCCATCGCGTCCGGTTGAAGATCCAACAATCATCACTGTATTGCCGACGCCTTTTGCGACGGCGCTCACGACATGGTCTTTTTTCACGATGCCGATGGTCATAACATTGACGAGCGGATTTCCCGTGTAGCATTCGTCAAAATAAACCTCACCAGCGACAGTCGGCACTCCCATGCAATTTCCGTAATGCGCAATGCCTTTGACGACCTGATCGAACAGATAGCGATTCCTCGGATTCGTCAGAGGACCGAAACGCAGAGAATCCAGTGAAGCAATCGGACGCGCACCCATCGTAAAAATATCCCGCATAATTCCACCGACACCGGTTGCCGCTCCCTGAAAAGGTTCGATTGCAGATGGATGATTGTGACTTTCGATTTTAAAAGCAACTGCCTGCCCGTCGCCGATATCGACTAAACCGGCATTTTCCTCGCCAGCCCCAACAAGCAATCGTCTTCCGGATCGTGGCAGTGTTTTTATCATTGCTATCGAATTCTTATAACTGCAATGCTCACTCCACATCACGGAGAAGACACCCAGTTCCGTAAAATTCGGTTCGCGCCCGAGTATATTCTTGATCTTTTCCCATTCTTCTTCATTTAATCCGTGCTGGATTGCCAGTTGTAGATCGACTTTAGGTTCCTGCATGTCGCTCATTTATGCTCCTTTATGAGTGATTCGTTTAATTTTTTTCAATGTTTAACGAACGACCGGAATCTTGATCCGATTCCAGAAATCGTTCATGTTTTCGCGCCGCGTGATTTCCATATCGACGCCATCGATCAGCGCAACTTCCGCCGGTCTGAGTCGGTGATTATACGGCATCGACATAACGTTTCCGTAAGCGCCTGCCTGTGTAAAAACGAGCAAATCGCCTTCCTGCACTTTCGGCAACATCCGGTCGCGCGCGAAAATGTCGGTGTTCTCGCAAATCTGTCCGCAGACATTGATCGGAAACACCTCGGTTTCGTTTTCTTTTCCATCAACGATAATCGTATGATATGCGCCGTAAAGCGCCGTCCGGATCAATGTTTGAAATCCGGCATCAATTCCAATAAAATTCTGATAACTTTCCTTCAAACCGAGAACGCTTGAAACCAGAAATCCTGCATTTCCAACGAGGTAACGACCCGGTTCCAGTGTCAAAACCGGATTTCCCAGTTTATATTCGTTCACTTTTTTCCGGAAAATGTCGATGCATTTTTTCCCGATATATGAAATATCTAATTCTTTTTCATCGCTTTGATATGGAATTCCCAGTCCGCCGCCCATGTCGATAAATTCAAATGTGATATCGAGTTCCCGATGGATTTTTCCGAGAATATCTAAAAACAGTTCTAAGATTTTTGGAAAATGTTCATCATCGAGAACGCCTGAACCGGTCATGATATGCGCGCCGAATCGTTGAATTCCCGCGTCCGATGCTTTTTTGTAGGCTAAAGCGGCTTTTTCATGTGGAATTCCGAATTTTGCGCGTTCGCCGCCTGTTGTGATTTTCTCGAACTTGCCTCTTCCCTTTCCGGGATTGATGCGGAAGGATATACGTTCAGGCTTTCCGATTTTCAGCAAACGGTCGAGCGAGTTTGCATCATCCAAATTGATCTGAGCACCAGAATGAAAAGCCGCCGCCAAATCTTCGTAGCTTTCATAATTTCCCGTGTATAAAATATCCGACGGTTGAATGCCAACTTTCATCGCGACTTCCAGCTCGCCCGGGCTGACGCAATCGACGCCAAGTCCATTTTCGCTGATCAGTTTGACAATCGCCGGATGAGAATTCGCCTTCATTGCGTAGAAAATTTTCGTCGGAACATCGTCGGAATGAAAACTTTGCAACAATTTCGCCGCATTTTCTTCGATTTTCGCAAAGTCATAAACGTAGACGGGAGTGCCGTATTTATCAGCAATTTCCCGAACACTCATTCCACCGATTTTCATTCCATTTTCCTCATTTATTCAAATTAACGATGCAGTTGATCCCATATTTTTTGGGCGAGTTTCGGTCCGACGCCTTTGATTTCGCAGTAATCCGCCACCGACGCCGATTTCATCGCAGAAATCGTTTTGAATTTCGCCCACAATTCCTTTTTACGGGCGGCGCCGAGTCCAACAATTCGGTCGAGTTCCGAACCGATCTCTCCTTTTCCGCGCAACTTGCGATGATAAGTGATGGCGAACCGGTGCGCTTCGTTGCGGATTTTCTGAAGCAGGATCAGCGATGGAGAATCTTTTCTCAAAAGGAACGGATCGTTCCTATTGGGTACGAATATCTCGTCCAATCGCTTTGCGATACCGGCGACCGGCAAACTATCTAAGTTCAATTCCATTAATGCCTGTTTGCCTGCCGAGAGTTGCCCTTTTCCGCCGTCGATCAGAATCAAATCCGGCAGATCGTTCGCTTCCCGAACCTGCCGCGAATAGCGCCGTTTGATCACTTCTGCCATCATCGAAAAGTCGTTGATCCCTTCTACCGTTTTGATCTTGAACCTGCGATAGTCGCTCTTTTTAGCTTTTGCATCGACAAATGTTACCAAAGAACCGACGGCAAATTTACCTCGAATGTTCGATATATCAAACGCCTCAATCCGACGCGGAAGGTTCGCCAGCATCAAATCCGTCTGCAAGCGAATCAGCGATTTCGGCGTGTAATCTTCCTTCTGACTCTTTTTTAGCAGGATTTCCTTGATCTGCAGGCTGGCGTTACGTTCAGCCATTTTCATGAGTTGCAAGCGCTCTTCTTTTGCCGGTTTGGAAATCGCGACTTTCGTTCCCCTCAATTCCGACAGCCATTCTTTCAACAAATCGCATTCTTTGGGATAAATATTGATCAGCACTTCCTGCGGCGCGGTCAGCGCTTTTTCATAATATTGCTGGATGAATGTCTGCATTACTTCCGACGGTTCATGCGCGGCGACGCCTTCCAGAAAGAATGAATCTTTGCCGACGAGTTTGCCTTCACGGATTCGGAAAACAACCGCACAGGCGATTTCCTCTTCCGTCACAATCGCCAGCAGATCGCGATCAACCTGATCGTTAAATTCCACCGATTGGCGGCTGGAATAATTCTGAAGAGCGGAATAACTGTCACGATATTTTGCGGCGATCTCAAACTTCATCTCCTTTGCCGCCGTTTCCATTTTTTGCCGGAAGAATTCCAGCGTCTCGGTCGTTTTCCCGCGCAGAAATTGTGCGATCTTTTGAATCGTTATACCATAATCTTCCGGCGAGATTAGCCCTTGGCATGGACCATCGCATCGGTGAATGTGATAATTCAGGCAGAGTCTGACCTTTTTCGATTGGACGGTCTCTTCATCCAACTTGAAACTGCAATCGCGGATGGCGAAGAGTTTTTTAATGATCCGCAGAACCTCTTTCATGTTCGACGAATCCGTATAAGGTCCGAAATACTTTGCGCTGTCTTTGATCAGTTTCCGCGTTACAAAGATTTGCGGGAACAGTTCGTTGGTAATCTTCAGATACGGAAAAGTCTTGTCGTCCTTCATGAAAATATTGTACTTCGGGCGATGCTTCTTGATCAGCGTGTTTTCAAGGATCAACGCTTCGACTTCCGAATGCGTGACGATAAATTCAACATCGGCGATATGAGCAACAAGGCTCAATGTTTTGGGATCTTTCGTGTGGCTCTGGGAAAAATAGGAACGGACACGGTTGCGCAGGATCTTTGCCTTGCCCACGTAAATGATTTTCCCGGCGCTATTCTTATACAGATAGCAACCCGGATCCACCGGCGCGTCTTTGATCTTTGTCTGGAGTTCTGAATTACCCATATTAACCGCGGAGGTCGCAGAGAACGCTGAGATATTTTAAAATTGAATTCAAGTTTTTCACTTCAAATGTCATTATTTTCCTGAGTCAACCTATTTGAACTAATTAATTCCTTTTTCTTATCCGTCTTCATCAGCGTTAAATCTACGGCTAATAAATTTCTTCTTATTTCTCCGCGTTCTCTGCGACCTCCGCGGTTATTTCTTTCTCTCTAAAGCCCGTACAGCATCTCCGTCACCTTATCCTGAAAATCATTGATCTTGCTCGTCGGTGTCGGATAATGATTCACGATGATCGAAAACACATACACTTTCCCGTTCTTCGCTTCCACGAAACCCGACAGCGCGCGCACCCGCCCGATGTATCCGGTCTTCGCAAAGATATGTCCTTTAGCGGGCGAATTCTTCCATCTCGAATCCAGCGTTCCATCGACGCCGGCAATCGGAAGCGAATCGAAAAAGGCTTTTGCATTCTTTCCCTGCTTCATCGCTTTAAGAACGGCAACGGTTTGGATCGGCGTGACAAGATTATGCCGCGAAAGTCCCGACCCATCCACGATGAAAATTCCTTTCGGATCGATCCCGATTGTCTTAAACCATTCTTCCTCGGCGACAATCCCGGAATCGGACCTTCCGCTATGTTTCAATTCAACACCCAGCGTCTTCTGCAACGTCTCCGCATAAAAGTTCTGGCTCACTTTGTTTACGGTTCGGACAATGTCAGACATCTTCGGGGAATCATTCACAACAAGACATGTCATTTTGGAATAATCGGGATCCTGTAAAGGCAATTCGTCGATGTCCGCGATGGAATTGACAGTGATTCCCTTCTTCTGTAAAACCGATTTGAATGTCGCGAGGAAGAATTTCGTCGGATTATCGACCGTCACCCAATCCGTCACCGTGTCAGAATCGATACTGATCGTTCCGAAAATGCGAACCTTCTCTGTACTCGGCGTGCGGTAAAAATCGTACGATGCTGCTGAATCTTTTGGAACTGTAATAATTTGATTGACGATCTGAATATAACCCGGTTCGGGATAAACGACGATCTGCGCTGTATCGCCAACGTTTTTCCCGGGAATAACCAGTAAATCCATACAATTATCGTTGAAAGACAAACCGGACGTCACCGCGCCGTAATAATACGACAGGTCGTCCCACGCCCAGCTGTAACCGATCCCGTTGTCGTCGAAAATATTATCGTCGCCGATGATACAGCCGTCGATCTTCCGAAGTCCCGCCTCTTTCAAAGCATCCGCCCAGTTTTCAAACCGCTCGACCGCATTCCCGCCGTTATCACGCCCGGAAATCGTCGGATCGCCTGAACCTTTGATATACAAATTCCCTTTCAATACTGAATCGATGATCGTTCCATCGGTGTAAACCGCAGTCTTGTATCGGTAATCCGCGCCAAGCAGTGTCAATGCCGACGACGTGGTAAACAGCTTCATGTTGCTCGCGGGCATCAGTAATTTGTGAGCGTTCCGCGAATAGATCACCTCGCCGGTTTGTAAATCCTCGATGTGGATCCCGAAGAATGCCGGACGGAAAGAGGAATCGGCGATCATCCCATCCACCTGATTCCGGAACTGCCGCAAGGCGCGATTCGACGCCTTATAGCGAATCAACGCATCATTATCCAGTATCTTCGGCGGACGTAGAACAGCGCAACCGCTGAGACCGAGAACCATCAATAAACCGAAACAAACAAA
>PEYN01000156.1 GCA_002774355.1 Candidatus Marinimicrobia bacterium CG08_land_8_20_14_0_20_45_22
ATCGGAAGAAAACAAATTCCATAAGAAATAAGAAAGAAAAAAAATAGATTTTGGAGTCAATTGATAACTTGGAAGGAGAATCGGAATTATGAAAATATTTAGGGTTGTTTTAGCGTTTTTATTGGTGGCCGCCGGACTTTCGGCGCAAAATAAGTATATCACGACAAGTGTACGGAATGTCGGTCCTGGCGTTGTTCACACGAAAATGATTTGTCCGACGGCTCCTTACGCAATAAATGTCCTGAAAATCGACCTTTCTAATCCGTATGTTCATTTGGAAACGGTTAAAGCCAAAGATCGACTGTACGGATACGAAGGAACCAGTCAGATGAGCGCGCGCAAGCAGGTGGATGGTCACTTGATCGTCGGCGCGATTAATGGGGATTTTTACGGAGAAATTCCGATCAATACGCAAGTGATCAACGGCGAAGTTTTGCGAAATCCGATCAGACTTTCGACATTTGGCGTCGATATTACCGGAAAACCATATATCGAAATTGTCAGTCTTTCAGGTTCGGTCGTTGCAATGACTGGCAGTAATCCAATCCATGGTGTCAACGGAACGCGAAACCGTGACCAGATGATTCTGTACAATTCCTTTTACGGAAGTTCGACCGGAACGAACGTTTGGGGAAGAGAGGCGTTGATTGAACCGTTGACTCAATGGATCGTCAACGATACTGTTTTGTGTTTAGTTGACACAATTGTCAATGCCGTTGGAAACATGTCGATTCCAAAAGGCAAGGCAGTTTTATCGGCTCATGGCGCTTCCAGCACATTTTTATCTAATCATGTTTTTACCGGCGACACGATTAAAATCTGTGTCAACCTGTTACCTTCATTGCCGAAGCTCATGCAGGCGATCGGCGGTTATCCGAAAATTGTAAAAGACGGTCAGAATTATGCGGCTAAAGGTTATGCTGAAGAGGGCGGACCCGACCACGCATTTGATCTTCATCCGAGGACGGCGGTAGGATTTAGTCAGGATGAAAAAACGGCGTATTTCGTTACCGTTGATGGTAGAATTCCGACCAGCAAAGGCATGTCATTGCCACAATTGGCGGATTTTATGATTGGATTGGGCGTTTATCGTGGAATTAATTTGGATGGCGGAGGTTCAACAACGATGGTCGTTCGCGGAATCATTCAAAATACGCCTTCCGGCGCCGAGCGGAGCGTATCAAATGCGTTAATGGCGGTTACATCGGCTCCAGTCGGAGAACTGACTTCCATTCAGGTCGATCCGCAATATTACCGGCTTTACGATGGAAATCCGCTTCAGTTCAACGTAACGGGTTGGGATAATAACTTCAACCCGGTAACCATCGATCCGGCGAAGCTGTCTTTTCAAGTGGACTCGAATATCGGTTCGATCACATCAACGGGAAAACTGACTGCATCCGGAGTTGGCGATACTGGGTGTGTTTATATCACTTATGATACCTATAAAGATACGGCATTGATTTATTTAAAGAATATTGGAAGGATTAGTATTTCTCCGAAAGAATTCATGATCGACACGATTCAGGTTTTTTCAGTAGGACTTGTTACAGCAGATGAAGATAATCTGGCGCAAAATATCGCCAGAAACCGAATTCAGTGGGAAGTACTCGATCCAACGGTCGGAACGATCGA
>PEYN01000157.1 GCA_002774355.1 Candidatus Marinimicrobia bacterium CG08_land_8_20_14_0_20_45_22
TGAATAAAAATGACGCCGCCAATTACCAGTAAAACCGCTAAAATTGTGATCATCTATTTATCTTATCCTTTCATCATTTCGAATGAATCTGTTTTTCGACGAACTCCATGCCGAATTCTACAGTTCGCAACACATCGGAAATCGTCGGGTGATCGACGATTGGCAGAAAACCGAGCGCTTTTTCGACTAAATCCGTTATATCTGTAAATCCTATCCGGTGTTCTAAAAACGCATAAACCGATAGTTCGTTTACCACATTTAGAATCGCTGACGCCGTCCCGCCGCGTTTTAGTGTTTCGTATGCCAACCGAATGGCAGGGAATTTTCGGATATCCGGCAATTCAAATGTCAGTTGGTTAATTTTTCCAAAATCCAGATATTCCCATCTCAACGCCAATCTTTCTGGAAAATTTAACGCGTACTGGATAGGCAGTTTCATGTCGGGAACGCCAAGTTGCGCCTTAACGGAACCGTCAATAAATTCCACCATCGAATGAATGATCGACTGCGGATGAATTACGACATCGATCTGTTCCGGTCGCAGATTAAAGAGCCACCGCGCTTCGATAATTTCCAGTCCTTTGTTCATCAATGTCGCAGAATCGATCGTGATCTTTTTCCCCATCTTCCAAGTCGGATGTTTTAATGCAGATTCGGGTGTGATCGACGCAAAATTTTCCAGCGGAAGTTCCCGGAACGGACCGCCGGAACCCGTCAGGATCACGCGTTGTACAGTCTCCGGCTTTTCTCCCTGGAGACATTGCCAGATAGCGCTATGTTCGCTGTCGATCGGAAACAACCGCGCTTTTTTCTCGGCTAAAAGTCGATAAATGATATCGCCAGCCATGACTAGCGATTCCTTGTTGGAAAGCGCGATGTCTTTCCCTGCAGAAATCGCCCGGTAGGATGGCATCAGACCTTCGACCCCAACAATTGCATTGACGACCAAATCGACATCCGCTCGTTCGGCTAATTCGTAAATACCTTCCCGACCGTGTAAAACCTCGATACCATCAGATTTCAGTGCGGTTTCAACTGTCCGGAATTGGGTTTCATCGGCAATGGCGACGGCTTTCGGATGAAATTGTTTTGCCTGATCGATCAGCAATCCAGCGTTTTTCCCAGCAGACAAATAAACGATCTCAAACAGTTCCGGCTTCGTCGAGACAATGCGGAGCGTGTTTTGACCAATCGAACCAGTAGAACCGAGTAAAGTCAAACGTTTTTTATCTATTTCAGAAGTCATGTTCATATCAATTCAACGAAAACTGATAGGTTAACCCAGCAGAAAGCGATTTCTGCAAGACAGATAAATCGAGTCCGAGTGCGTGCGCCTGTCCGAAATTCCGAACTATTCCAGTTCTGAATTCATAGAGACTCATATTTTTAGTTGTCTCATAATTTAGCGACGCATTATCTTGATCGTTTATTTCTACGCGGCAATGGACGAAATGAACCGATCCGGCAACGACGAAATCGAATTTTCCAATCTCGTAATTTCGAGAAACGGCAAGATTGACATCCTGTGTATGAAAATCGTCCGGACCGTACAAATGGTTGACGGAAACGTCGAATAAATTACGCCGCCTTGGTTTTCCCCAAGAGGCGGCAAAATGAACGCCAGTCGATTGGACATCGTCTTGACGCCATTCAGCGGCAGAAATATGCCCGCCGATCGTGAGATTAGGGGAAACTCCAACTGCCAGCCAAAGTGACGGAAAGCCAATGTCAGCAAATTCGTCAGACTGCTTAATTATAGATGGAACTTTAACGGCGATTTTGATAACTGGACGTTCCTCTGTCTTGAAAAGATTCACGGGCGCTTTCTGCTGAGTCGCGATCGACGCCAGGGTCGGCGTTATCGCTTGACGAATTTGTGATTGGATAACATTCGAAAAATCGAGATTTTGTCCAGAAGATGACATCGACATACCCATTCCAAATACGAATGGAAAAACCAGAATTTTTAAGCAGGAAATAAGGTATTTAATCAATAGTTTTTATCGGATAATTCCGCGCTGGCTGTTTTTAATAAAACGGATAATATTCAATAATTCGGGAGATGGTCCGGTCGTCTCTTCGAGATTCTTCACTGCATCTGAAATGTTAAATTTGGAATTGTAAATTACCGAATAAGCCTGTTTGATTGTTTGAATCGCTTCAGATGAAAATCCGCGTCTCTTTAATCCCACTAAATTTAGTCCTTCGTAAATAAGCGGTTCTCTTCCGGCAGTGACATACGGAGGAACATCTTTCGTCACTTTACTACAACTGGCAATGATTGAATGTTGTCCAATTCTGATAAACTGATGAATGCCGCTCAATCCGCCGACGATTACCCAATCTTCGATCTGCACATGACCACCCAACGCAACCGAATTTGTTAAAATCACGCGATCGCCAACGATACAGTCATGCGCCACATGTGCGTTTGCCATGATCAAACAATCCGAGCCGACTACAGTCTTCATTGCGTAAGTCGTTCCTCGGTTGATCGTTGCAAATTCTCGTATAGTCGTCCTATCTCCGATCTCAACAGTCGTAATTTCGCCCTCGAACTTGAGATCTTGCGGAATTTCACCGAGAACTGCGTGATGATAAACCCTACATGATTTTCCCAAAGATGTTCCCGGCAGGATGATTACGCCAGCGCCGATGTAGCATCCGTCAGATATTTTCACATTTTCATGAATCCACGAAAACGGACCGATTGTTACATCTTCGCCAATCTCCGCTTTGGGATGAACAATCGCTGAAGAATCGATATTCGTCATAGATTATTTGTCGGTTATCGTCGCCATAATAGTCGCTTCTGCGACAACATCATTACCTACATAGGCCGCCGCCCTGAATTTACAAGTCGATAGCCGAAATTGCGTTAGTTTGATTTCCAATCGCAGTTGATCACCTGGAATAACCGGCTTGCGGATGCGAGCATCATCCACTCCTGACAGAACGACTAATTTATTTTCGGCATTTTCCATCGTTTTCAACATAAGGAGTCCACCAGCCTGAGCCATTGATTCAATAACTAATACGCCAGGCATAATCTTTTGCTCTGGAAAATGTCCCTGAAAAAATGGTTCGTTGACACTGACATTCTTTATTGCAGTGACCGTTTCTCCCGGAATTATATCGATGATTTTATCAACAAGTAAAAATGGATAGCGATGTGGAAGCAACTTTAAGATTCCGCTAATATCGAAGAGTGCGCCGTCTGTCTGCTTGGATTGGTATTTTTGGCGAATGATGACTTTTTCGTATTCCTGACGGATTTTTTTCATCAGATTGACATTATGAGCGTGTCCGCTACGCGCCGCAATGACATGAGCGTGAACCGGAATCCCGAGAAGCGCAAAATCGCCGACCAAATCAAGAATTTTGTGGCGAACCGCTTCGTTGTAATAGCGAAGTTGAACACCATTCAGGGTACCTTTTTGACCTGCAACAAGTTCAGAAGATAAGTTAAACATCTTTTTCAGACGGTCGATCTCATCCTGCGAAATATCACGATCAATGAAAACGACGGCGTTGTTGGCATTTCCCCCCTTGATCAATCCGCGATTCTTAAGCCCTTCCACTTCGCTCAGCAAGCAGAATGTTCGCGCGTAAGCATAATCTGACTCAAACTCTTCAGCTAAGTTGTAGGTCGCTGAATATTGTGTACCGATTGAACTTATCGGATAATCGATCAAAAATGTGATTTGGAAACTATCGGCTGGCAGAACGTGAATATCAACGTTATTTTTAGGATCCGTGTAAGTAATGATCTTATCGATAACCAAAATCGGTTGAATGGCTTCCTGCTCAACAATTTCCGCTCGTTTGAGCGCACGGACAAAATCGATAGCGCTTCCGTCGCAGACCGGCGGTTCAATGTTATCTAACTCAATGTAAACATTATCAATTTCGAGACCTGCGAGCGCAGATAAAACATGTTCGATTGTATGAATTACCGCACCATTCTGGGCAATTGTTGTTCCACGGGAAATATCGACTACATGATTAATGTCGGCGATAATTTCGGGACAATTTTCGATGTCCGTTCGGATAAATCGATATCCATTATTCTCGGGAGCTGGTTTAAAAGTGACGGTGCTTTTAACGCCCGTGTGAAGTCCAATTCCTGACACTGAAACTGGACTTTTAATCGTTCTTTGATTCCTAGGCATTTTTATTCCTGTTAATTTCTTGACTCGCTTTTAGTTCCAACTGTTTGATCTTTTCCTTGATGTCGGGAATAGATCGGATATTTGCCATTTCTCGCCAGACCTTTCCTTTTTCCTGAGCAGGCGAACCGATGACAACGGCGCCTGTCGGAATATCCTTGGAAACTCCAGCCTGAGCCGCGATAATAGCGCCAGCGCCGATATGCAGGTGACCGGCGATTCCAACCTGACCGGCAATGGTAACGTCGTCTTCGATTATCGTGCTTCCCGCGACTCCGGATTGACCGGCGAGAAAACAATATTCGCCAATTTTTACATTGTGGGCGATCTGAACAAGATTATCGATTTTCGTGCCTTTACCAATCACGGTGTCGCCAAGCGTTCCGCGGTCCACTGTCGTATTCGCGCCGATTTCCACATCGTCACAAATGATAACACCGCCCGCCTGTGGAATTTTCTCGATGCTATTTTCGACGCGAACGAATCCAAATCCATCGCTTCCAACAACAGCGCCCGAATGTATAATAACGCGCTTTCCAATGCGGCAACGATGATAAACCGAAACGTTCGGATAGATAAGCGTATCGTCTCCAATTTGCGTTTCTCTACCGATCACGGAATTCGATAGAATATAAACTCGCTCACCGATAACACATTTATCAGCAATGACGACATGCGCTCCAATATGAACATTCTTTCCCAAAACAGCATCCGGTGCTATTATGGCTGTCGGAGCGATCCCCGGAGCAGACTTCGACGCTTCTGGACGAAAAATAGCCAGAGCGCGGGAGTAGGCAAAGTTCACGTTCGGAACGCGGATGAGATTAGGATAAGGCTCCTTGAAATTCTCTTCGACTAAAATCGCCGTTGCGCGGGTAGTCGCCAAAAACTTGACATACTTCGGATTGCCGAGAAATGACAATTCGCCGGGTCCGGCATGTTGAATCTCAGCCAGATCACGAACAAGGAGACTGCCGTCTCCATCCACTTTTCCACCGACCAATTCGGCGATTTTCTGAAGAGACAATTCCACGGTTATACCGTTGGTTATTTCGTTCTTTTTAGCTCGTAAATAACTTTATCGGTCATGTCGTGTGCCGGATCAGCGTACAAAATATTCCCGGCTACTGTATCGAAAATGTAGTCGTATTTATTGTCCCTTCCGACTTTCTGGATGACGGTTTTGACTTTTTCCAGAACAGGACCGACGAGTTCCGCCTGCTTTTTATAGATTTCGCCGTCCGGACCAAGTTTTTCAACCTGAAATCTCTGGATATTTTGCTGAAGTTGCGTAATCTCAGACTCTTTAGTTGTCCGACGAGCTTCACTCATGATCATCTTTTGGCGGTCATAATCTTTCGTCAAACTATCCAGTTTACCGAGCATACCTTTATACTGATCTTCGAGTTTCTTGGCCTCGATGTCTAATTTGCTCTGTGCTTCTTTCGCTTCATCATACTCCGAAAGAATCCGGTCTGAATTGACATAAGCGACTTTGATTTGAGCGCTCGCGACTCCAACCATTCCCAGAACCATTAAAATTGCTAAAAACAAAACAACAACTTTCTTCACTGATAACCTCCCATTGATTAAAATTGAGACCCAAAAATAAAATGCGTTTTCCATCCCTGCGGTTTTCCGTAGCCGGTTTGTCCTTCGGGATCGATATCGTCAAATCCATAGCCAAAATCAACGCCGAGCATTCCCATCATCGGCATAAAAAAGCGCACGCCGATACCGGCGGACCGTTTGACATCGAACGGATCGGTAGATTTTAAAGTCTTCCATGTATTCCCAGCTTCGGCAAATAGCAAACCATAAATCGTCGGATTGTTTGAAACCGGGAATCGATATTCGAGCGTGTATTTCAGGAGCGATTCGCCGCCGTACGGCAAAGAGGTGCCGGAGTAAACGTTCGTAGGTCCGACTTGATTATCATCATAACCGCGAAGCGCTACACCATAAATCATTCCACTACCCCCCATGATGAACCGCTCGTCGGGCGGAATGAGGCTATTAGACTTAAGCTTTTTGATAACACCAAATTCAACATGGTTAAATAAAACAAATTTCCAGAACGTGGGCAAGTAATATTCCAGCGTAAAATTATGTTTATGAAAATGTTCAGTGCCGCCAAGAAAACCACCCGACAACATGCTCGACCATTCAAATACGGAACCTTGTGTCGGAAATTCTGGCGCATTTCGGCTGTCTCTTGAAATAATTTGTGTTAGTGTTACGCCTTTCGTTTTGTCATGGCCGAGCAAGACGCTTTCCAAATAGTCTGGATCGCAGTTCTTGTAGCTTTTTGTGGCGACGCCCAACATCCATGTGCCGCGAAAATAGTTATCGGGAAAGCGGAAACGACGGCTCCAGCGTATTGAACCACCAATTTGACTCAGGTCGAATGGATAGTAGTAATAACCGTTTTGGCCACGCTCGGAATAGATAAAACTTGCCCCGACTAAATTGGGCGTGTCGAAAATCCACGGATCGCTGTAACTGATGGAAAAAGATTTATATGGATTGGTTGCGGCGCCGGTAAGTGTGTAGCCGGCTCCACGTTGATAACTGACCGAAACCTGCTGTCCTCTACCGCGGAAATTATTAAATTCCACGCCGCCGCCACCGATAAGTCCGTACATCTGGCTAATACTGAACGACAAATTCGCTCTGCCCGACGACTTTTCTTCGACCGTGATCTCGACATCGACTTTTTTATCATCAATGGGAAGAACATCGGGAGTCACATTCGCAAAATAATTTAAAATAAATATTTCACGTTGACTGCGCATCAACGCCTCGCGGCTAAAAATATCGCCGGGAAACATTTTCAGTTCGCGGCGAATGACATTTTCATGTGTTTTAGAGTTGCCAATAATGTTAATCTGATTGACGACGACTTGATGGTTTTCTGTAATTTCACAATTCAGATCGATTTCATTTTTGCTGACTGGAATTTCAAGTGGACTTATTTGGAAAAACAGGTATCCCTGATCCATGTAAACGGCATTTACCCGTTCATAAATCCCTTTTTGAAGTTTTTCGGCATCGTACCAATCGCCCGCTTTGATATTCAGAATCGTTTTCAGGTCATCACTCGAATAAAGCACATTGCCATTAAATGTAATATTCCGATATTTGTACCGTTCGCCCTCTTCGATGCCGATTTCAAAAAATATGTGTTTCTTATTTTCGCTATACGTAATTGTATCATATTCAATTTCAATATCGCGGTACCCATTATTCCGGTAAAATTCGATCAGTTTCTCTTTGTCATCGGTGTATTTCTCTTCATCAAATTCGCCAACCCGGAATAAAAATAAATTCCTTGGTTTGGTATCCTTCAATACTCGGCGTAAGCGTCTGTCCGAGAACCACTTGTTTCCATCAAAAACAATATCTTTGATGCGGACTTTCTTCCCTTCATTGATTTCAAAAGTCAGGTTTCGTGTATTTTCATTCTCTCCGTCATTAATTTTTTGTTTGACATCGACGAGTAAATAGCCTTCTTTCTCATAAAGTTTTTTAATTTTCCGAATGCTGTCCGTTATTAGATGTGGCGAAAGCACTTTGCCAGACATCATATTTAATTCTTCCTCAATCTTGGATTTTTTAATTTTTTTATTCCCTTTGATTTCAAACTTGCCGAGACGCGGATACTCTTCAACTTTGATAATAAGGAAAACGCCTTCTTCTGTCGCTTTATCGAGATAGATTTGAATATCGGAGAACAGGTTCAATTTCCACAACCGGGTAATGGCGTTTGGAATATCGTCAAAAAATATTTCTTTCCCTTCAATAATCCCGGATTGGACTTTGACGCTATTTTCCGAGATCGTCTTGACACCCTGAATGGCAACGCCATAGACTTTTATACGATTTTCGGTCTGCGCTTGCGGATAAGAAGCAAATATTGCGAGAAATAACAATAAAACTATCGTATCTATTCTTTTTATCAACTATGACCGCCTGATCTATTTTTCGTTAATTGTTCACTTGTCATTCCAAAACGTCTTTCTCTTTTCTGGTAATCGGCGATCGCGGCAAAAAGTTCCCGACTTCTAAAAGCCGGCCAAAAGACAGGTGTCACATATATTTCCGTGTACGCCAATTGCCACAACAGGAAATTACTAATGCGAAACTCGCCGCTCGTTCGGATCAATAGGTCGGGATCGGGTTTGCCAGCAGTATATAAATGATCAGAAAACAGATTATCGTCAATTTCGTCGATTTTAATTTCTCCCTGAAGAACCTTTTGGGCAATCGATCGCGTGGAATCGAGAATCTCCGCCCGACTCCCGTAACTGAGCGCTAAGTTCAGATTCAACCCTGTATTATTTTTCGTTTTTTCGACGCCAGATAGTAATCCACGGTACGGGCCTTTCGGTAAATCCTGAAGATGTCCGATGAGCGTCAGTTTTACATTATTTCGATGCAGTTCTTCGATTTCATTTTGAATCGTCTTAAGAAGCAGTTTCATTAGCGCGGAAACCTCGGACATCGGTCGCGACCAATTTTCAATAGAAAAAGTATATAGCGTAAGCACCTGTATCCCCAGTTTCCCGCATTCCCGCGTAATTTCTCTAACTGAATTGATGCCCTCGTTATGCCCGGCTACACGTGGAAGCCCTTTCTGCTTCGCCCAGCGTCCATTACCATCCATGATGATGGCGATATGTCTTGGCAACCTTCCACCTTTAACGATTCGTTCTCGCAGTTGATCTATTTCTATATCTTCTTTTTTCATATATAACGAATATAACGAAAACCAAAAAAGCTTAGGGAAATTAAATTCTATCGAATATAAAAACAATGGAAAAGAGATAATAGTTAGAGTCTAATCATTAATTCACTTGATTTTAATCAACTTTTGTTTTTTTATTCTCTTCTCAAAGATGGGAAAATATTCTCAATGAGTTTTCGGTAATTACTCGCTTTCCGCCCGTTTTTAAAAATATCATGTAAATCTTCAAACATATTTTCAATGGATTTTCCCATCCCTGGAAAACTGGCTTTAATCTAAATAAATTATCTACCAAATTTGAAAATTGCGATTGTTTTAAAAAGTTACCGAATCTATATTACCTAAGTGATAAAAATATTTTGAACTAAATTGGATTAATCACTAAAACAAAAAGTAGATTCGGAAATCGCCTAAAGTAGCCATGAACAGTAAAATTTTAATTGCAGATAACGATATAGCCACGCAACAGTCACTCGGCGAGTTTTTAAGTTCAAAAGGATACGACTGCTCGATGACAGCGGATACTAAAGAAGCGATCCACTTTGTACAGTCAGACAATTTTGACATTCTCATTGCCGATGTAAAAATGCCAAAGTGGAACGGATCTGACATTCTTGAGGAAATCCAAAAATATTCGCCGCGAACACTAACAGTCATAACCACCGATTCCGCCACGGTTGAATCCGCCATTGAGGCATTAAGAAAAGGTGCAATCGATTACCTGATCAAACCGCTTGACCTAGAAGACCTCCATCTCCGCTTGAAAAAAATCGCCAAAATTCAGCAAGTACTCCTCGAAAACCAATACCTTCGAAAAGAAGTCCACTCTATCTTCAATCAAAATATCATCATCGGAAATAGTCCAGCAATGAAAAGCGTCTATCACATGATCGATAAAGTTGCCAATTCATCTTCAAATATCCTCATAACCGGAAAAAGCGGAACTGGTAAAGAATTAGTTGCGCGATCGATCCATCAAAACAGTCCAAGAACCAATGCCCCGTTTGTTGCTATCAATTGCGGCGCTATACCGGAGACTCTTTTTGAAAGCGAACTTTTCGGGTTTAAAAAAGGCTCTTTTACCGGCGCAACAATGGACAAAGAGGGCGTTTTCCGTGCAGCAAACGGCGGCACATTATTTCTAGATGAGGTCGGTGAAATCCCAATCCACATTCAGGTAAAATTGCTCCGCGCGATCGAAGAAAAGGAAATCAAACCGATTGGTTCCGCTTCATCTGTTCACGTGGATGCTCGCGTTCTTTCTTCCACAAACCGCGATTTGCTAAAGGAAATCGAGGAAGGAAATTTCCGCGAAGATTTATACTATAGGCTAAACATCATCGAAATTCATCTCCCGCCACTCAGTGAACGCAAAGAAGATATTCCTGTGCTTGTCGAGCATTTTGTACACAAATACAACCAAGAACTGAAACGAAAAGTTCTTGGCGTTGATAACCAAACGATGAAAATCCTCATGAATTATAAGTGGAAAGGCGAAGTCAGAGAACTGGAAAATATGATCGAGCGAGCTGTCCTACTCTGCGAGACGGAATATATCTCATCCAAAGATCTTCCGCCACATGCTGTTGGTTCAGAAACAGGAACGGATTACCCCGACGATCTAAAAGCATCTGTCCACAACTTTGAGAAACAACATATCATCAATATTCTCAGTCGTGTTAATAACGATAAAAACAAATGCGCGGAAATTCTCGGAATCGGTCTTTCTTCTCTTTACCGGAAAATCGAGGAATTAGAAATAAAAATCTGATATTCGCCCGTTCTTCCGTAGCAACAAATTCTTACCTTAATTTAACGGCTGATTTTAACGAAAAATTGCCAGAAAAACGCCAGCGGCGATCGCTGATCCAATAACGCCTGCCACATTCGGTCCCATCGCATGAAACAGAAGATAATTGTCCTTGTCAAACTGGCGCGCAACAATCTGTGAAACGCGCGCAGAATCCGGTACAGCGGATACACCCGCCGAACCGATTAACGGATTTATTTTTTCCTTTAGAAACAGGTTCATGATTTTGGCAAAGAGAACACCGCTGAAAGTGGCAACCGCAAACGAAAAAAATCCAAGGAAGAAAATTTCCAGCGAGCGTGGTGTCAGAAACCCAACATTTACGCCATTGACAAACCGAACTGCCTGCGTGCTAGCTCCAACCGAAAACGCTAAAATAATCGTGCAAATATCGAGAAGTGCACTGCCCGCCGTTTTAGCCAATCGGTCAGTTACGCCACATTCTTTCAGCAAATTCCCCAGCATTAACATTCCAACGAGACTCAGCGAACCCGGCGCAATCAATGCGGAAATGACCACAACAATAATCGGGAAAAGAATTTTTTCCGTTTTGCCGACTTTTCTTGGCGGTTTCATCCGAATCCGACGTTCTGCATCGGTCGTCATCAATTTCATGATTGGCGGCTGAATGAGCGGCACCAAAGCCATGTACGAATATGCCGCAATAGCAATTGGCCCCAGCAGATGAGGTGCTAAAATTGATGAAAGAAAAATCGAAGTCGGACCGTCCGCTCCACCAATAATACCTATCGATGCGGCTTCTTTACTACTAAAACCGAGAACAAGGGCGCCAATATACGTTATAAAAATTCCGACTTGCGCCGCCGCTCCCAGTAATAATGATTTCGGATTCGATATCAACGATGAAAAATCGGTCAACGCACCAATTCCCAGAAAGATTAGCGGAGGAAATATTCCTGAAGTCACCCCCCAATAAAATAAACTGAATACACTATTCTGCGGAAATCCGTTTGCAATTGAATCATATACACCAATCGGCAAACCAGAAATTGTCGGCATATTTCCGACGATAACGCCGAATCCGATTGGCAACAACAATAACGGCTCATAATTTTTAGCAATAGCCAAAAATATCGCAATTCCGCCAATGATAATCATGAGAATGTTTCCCAATGTCAGATTCGCAAATCCGGTTGTTGAGAAAACCTTTTCAAGAATTTCCACTTAATTCCCTTCGCTATCCCAAAATGATGAGGACATCGCCTTCATTGACTGAATCGCCAGCCTTGACGAAAATTTCTTTGACGATGCCATCTTTGCTTGACTGGATTTCATTTTCCATTTTCATAGCTTCCATAATGATAACGCATTGTCCCGCACGGATATTGTCGCCTTCTTTGACATGAATTTTCTGAATCAAACCCGGCAACGGCGCTAGCACGCTTGTAGCATCCACAATAGATTTAGGTTTGTGCAATGTTGGTTCCGGAGCGCCGCCAACCGTTTTCTGAGCGGCTTCGGTTTCACCTATCATTTCAGAACGGTTCAGTTTTGGCTTGATGTCGGAGACTTGTTCGATCCCAATGTCTTTCAAGCCAACCTGATATTTTTTACCGTTGACCGTTAACACGGCTTCATACGCGTTAAATTCGCTGATGACAACCTCATATTCCTTGCCATTTATTTCCAACTGGAGTTTTTTCTCTTTCATCTTTATTTCCTTAGACCGCTTAGTCTTTGTCCAACTTTATAACCCATCTTCCATACATTCTGCTGACTACCGTGAACGAAAGTTATCTCGCTTTGAAGCGGCTCAAAGTGAATCTTCCTATAACATTCGATCGCCGTCGCAATAGCGACTAAATCGTCTTCCGGAATGTCCACAACTGGTGTAACCGAAACGAACTCATCTGCCTCTTTTTCTAAGTATTCTTTAAGCGCCCGCCTTTTTGCGGAAACTTCTACCAGTTTATTGAAGAGAAATAGAACCACCTCAATCAACACCAATCCTGAAAATACGATGAGCAATCCGGCAAAGGCGATCATTGCCCCATTTTGAATTACATTCCCGCTCATTGTTTGCTCCTATAACGGAATATTGCCATGTTTTTTCGTTGGATTATCATCGCGTTTGCTGGATAACATCTCAAGAGATTTGATCAGTTTGTATCTTGTAATTTTCGGCTCGATCACCTCATCTATATACCCTTTGGCGGCGGCAACATACGGATTGGCAAATTTATCCCGGTATTCTTCGACTTTTTTGGCAAATTTTTCTTGCGGATTTTCCGCCTCTTTTATTTCTTTGGCAAAAATGATCTCGCTGGCGCCTTGTGGGCCCATAACGGCGATCTCAGCCGAAGGCCACGCAAAACTATAGTCGCCGCGAAGTTGCTTGGAATTCATGACACAAAACGCGCCGCCATAACCCTTACGAGTGATGACTGTAATTTTAGGGACGGTCGCTTCCGCATAGGCGTAGAGCAATTTGGCGCCGTGTTTGATGATGCCGTTAAATTCCTGAATTGTACCGGGCATGAACCCGGGAACATCTTCAAAAGTAACGATCGGAATGTTAAAAGCATCGCAGAATCGGACAAATCGTGCGGCTTTATTCGACGCATTGCTGTCCAAAACGCCCGCCAATACTTTCGGCTGATTCGCTACAATGCCGACCGATTTCCCGTTCAGTCGTCCAAAACCGATTAGAATGTTCGTCGCATAAAGTTCCTGAACTTCCATAAATTCGCCTTTATCGAGAACCTTTATCAGAATATCCCGCATGTTGTAGGGCTTGTTAGGATTGTCAGGGACTACATAGTTAAGATCTTCCTCGATGCGGTCCACCGAATCATCGTTCCGATTGATCGGCGTCTCTTCCATATTATTCTGCGGTAAAAAAGTGATCAACCGGCGAATATCGGCGAACAAACTTTGCTCGTCATTATAAGTAAAATGGGTGATACCACTCTTGGTCGCATGAACGTCGGCTCCGCCCAATTCATCGGCAGACACATCTTCATGCGTAACGGTTTTGACAATTTTCGGACCGGTCAGAAACATATATGCTGAATTTCTGACCATGAAAACGAAATCGGTCAATGCCGGAGAATACGCAGCACCGCCAGCGCATGGGCCGACGATCGCGCTGATCTGCGGAATCACTCCCGAATACAACACATTTCTCAAGAATATTTCGGTATATCCGGCTAAAGAATCCACGCCCTCTTGGATTCTGGCGCCTCCGCTATCATTGATGCCTATGACGGGAGCGCCAACTTTAGCCGCCATTTCGAGAACTTTAACGACTTTCTCGCCGACAACTTTCGAAAGCGAACCGCCGAAAACCGTAAAATCGAACGAATAAACAAAAACCAATCGGCCATGAATCGTTCCATAACCCGTAACGATGCCATCGCCCATAACCTGCTTTTCTGCCATGCCAAAATCGATACATGTATGCGTTCGAAACATATCAATTTCTTCAAAACTGCTCTTATCAAGAAGAAGGTCAATACGTTCACGCGCGGTCAGTTTACCTTTTTGATGCTGTTTTTTGATCGCATCTTCCCCACCGCCAAGATGCGCCTTTTCTATTTTCTCTTTTAACTCAAGAATTTTTCTCTCACTACTCATTCACTTCTCCTGCTATCTGACAAATTTCCGTTAGCACTTTTCCGGATGATTTGGGATGTAAAAAGGCAATCTTCGACCCATTAACACCATCTCGGGGCAACTCATCGATCATAGAAACATTCATTCCCTTAAAAAATGCGATCTCATCTACGATCCCATCGCTTCGATATGCGATATGATGAAGACCCTCACCTCGCTTTTCGATAAACTTTGCTATCGGGCTTTCTGGCGAGGTTGGCTCAAGCAATTCAATACGCACTTCACCAATTTGGAAAAGCGCGGTTTTGACTTTTTGCTCCGGAACTTCTTCAATTCCAATAAACTCGAGTCTTAAAATATCCCGGTAAAATGGAACCTGCTGGTCAAGCATAGACACCGCAATTCCAATATGATCAATCTGTTTTATCATAACCAATTACTCTCTCTTAAAAATAGGTTAATTTTCCCGTTAATCAAAGAATAGGGACCATTTTTTTTCCGATAGACAGCATCGACCCACTTGTCAAGTCTATTCTCAAAATCATATTTCTGATTGATATAAGCAGACACTTTTTGGGTAAAAATTTGCCTAATTTCGGATTTGAGCCGACCTTTACGTTTATTTTGAAGAAAACCGTTATTAGAAATCTTTAAAACATAAGCATCAATAGCAGTTAACAGTTCATCGATTCCTTCATTCATCGATGCCGCTGTCATCACGACAGGCTTGATTTTTTCCGGTTGATCGGCAAATTGAATTCCGAGAACATATTCAATCTCGGCTTTGAGTTTCATTGCACCATCCCGATCCTTTTTATTAACGACAAAAATATCGCCAATTTCCATCACTCCCGCTTTCATTGCCTGAATTTCGTCGCCAAGCCCCGGAACCAAAACCAACAAAACAAGATCAGAAAGTCCGACAACCTCGATCTCAGTCTGCCCAACTCCGATTGTTTCGACAGCAATCAGATCGAACCCGGCGGCATCCAGAACTTTAATCGCATCGCGAGTTGCCTGCGCGACGCCGCCCAAATGCCCGCGCGATGCCATCGACCGGATAAATACACCTTCATCTGTGGCGTGACTCTGCATTCGCAGGCGATCCCCCAAAATCGCTCCACCAGAAAACGGCGAACTCGGATCGACTGCAATAACGGCGACTTTTTTTTGTCTATGTCTTTCGATTTCAATGATTTTATCCAGTAGCGTGCTTTTCCCTGCACCGGGCGGACCGGTAATTCCCCAAACCTGAGCATTGCCACAATGCGGATACAACGCGTCAATAAGTTTCTCTTTTTCCGGTCGGTTGTTCTCAATCCAACTGATAGCTCGCGCTATCGCACGAACATCGCCCTTAAGAATCCTTTCCGCAAGATCGTTCACCGACTGACTCGCTCCCGATTAGCTTCGATAAATTGAATGACATCAGAAATTGGAGTTCCGGGCGTAAAAATGATTTCAATGCCGTTATCTTTAAGTTGCGGAATATCGACATCGGGAATCACGCCGCCTCCAAAAACAATAATATCGCTTGCCTGCTGTTCCCGCAAAAGCCGAACGACTTTTGGAAATAATTCGTTATGCGCGCCGGACAAAAGGCTAAGTCCAACAAAATCCACGTCCTCCTGAATCGCCGTTTTGACGATCGCTTCCGGAGTCTGACGAATGCCAGTATAAATAACCTCATAACCGGCGTCTTTCAAGGCTCGGGCGACATACTTTGCTCCACGATCATGTCCGTCAAGACCGGGTTTTGCGATAAGTATTCGAATGATTTTCTTCACGACATCCTCCCTATAAAACGATCGATTCTTGATACTCGCCGAATTCTTCTCGAAGAACGTTGCAGATTTCGCCGAGAGTTGCATATTCACTCACTGCGTCGAGTATCAGCGGCATCAGATTGACTTCCGGATGTTTCGCGCCTTCCCGAAGTTCGTTCAGGCAGGATTTGACTGTGCTGGCATTCCGAATTTTCCGCACTTCAGCTATTTTTCGGATTTGAACATTTCTGAGTTCAGGATCGACTTTTAAGATTTCCTTCGGCGCTTCTTGTTCAACGGTAAATTTATTTACACCGACGATAACACGCTCTCCGCTTTCGACTTCGCGTTGATATTTATAGGCGGCGTCTTGAATTTCCTTTTGAACAAATCCGTTCTCAATCGCACGAACCATCCCGCCAAATTCTTCGATTTTGTCAATATAATTCCAAACATCGGATTCTATTTTGTCAGTCAAACTCTCAACCAAATATGATCCGGCGAGCGGATCGATACTGTTTGTCACGCCTGATTCATAGGCGACAATCTGCTGAGTCTTGAGCGCGATCCGAACGGCGTCTTCAGTCGGCAAACCCAAAGCTTCGTCTCGCGAATTCGTGTGAAGGCTCTGCGTTCCGCCAAGCACTGCCGCCAATGTCTGAATAGCGATGCGAACTATATTGTTATCCGGCTGTTGCGCCGTCAATGTGCTCCCGCCCGTCTGCGTATGGAATCGGAGCATCATCGACTTTGGGCTTTTGGCATGAAATTTTTCCTTCATAATCTTTGCCCAAATTCGGCGAGCCGCCCGAAACTTCGCCACTTCTTCCAACAGATCGTTGTGCGAATTAAAGAAAAACGACAAGCGATCCGCGAAGGCATCAACATCCATCCCCGCTTTTACTGCGGCTTTGACATATTCGATTCCATCCGCCAGCGTGAATGCAACCTCCTGAACTGCCGTTGATCCGGCTTCTCGAATATGATATCCGGAAATGCTGATCGTATTCCACTTCGGCACTTCCTGCACACAATATTCAAAAATATTAGTGATTAGTCTAAGTGATGGTTTCGGCGGGAATATATAAGTACCGCGCGCCATGTATTCTTTAAGAATGTCGTTTTGAATAGTACCGTTTATTTCTTGCTTGGAAATACCCTGCTTCTCCGCAACCGCAATATACATGGCAAGTAGAACCGCTGCCGGCGCGTTGATCGTCATGGATGTCGATACTTTATCCAACGGAATACCGTCAAACAGGATTTCCATATCCTTGAGAGTGTCTATGGCAACGCCAACTTTTCCGACTTCGCCTTCCGAGTGAGGATCGTCGGAATCGTAGCCGATCTGCGTTGGTAAGTCGAAAGCGATGGATAAACCGGTTTGTCCCTGACTCATCAAAAATTTATATCGCTGGTTGGATTCCTCCGCCGTTCCGAATCCTGCGTATTGCCGCATCGTCCAGAATCGACCGCGATACATTGTCGGCTGAACGCCGCGCGTGAATGGATATTCGCCGGGAAAACCTAATTTTTCCGAATATTCGGCGTCAGTAGTAATAGAAGGCAAATGAACGCGTTCAACCGGAATCCATGAACCCGTCATGAATTCTTTTTTACGTTCCGGATTTCTATCCGTCACTTTTTTAACAGTACCGGATTCCCAGGATTTCCGCTGATCTTCTAAGTGTTTACTTTCAGGCATAAATCATTCTCCTCGGTGTGCATATCAGGTAACTTTGGTAAATCCTCGCAAACGGTGTAAGGAATTTTTCTGGTTAAACATCTCGAACTTACCTGATCCAAAATCACTTAAGAAATTAAAGATAACGTCGGAAAAAAACAATAGCCGCAACTACGGTATAACCGACTGTGAACATTCCATTTTGGAAAAGTCGTGGACAGATTCATATAGGAAATCTGGAAATCTTGATCAATTTAGTTCTCATCTATTATTTTCCCTCCAAAACAAGCCCATTTGGGAGACTCCTGATCAAATTCTTTTAGTTAATTCCATCTTTTTCACATTTAGCCTGCTTAATTCATAAACCGCAGAGTTAATAGAGAGGACGCAGTCCCGACCGTTCGGGATTTTAATTTCTTTTTTATTTTGTTAAGTTCCACTTCGTTGTTGATTTAACTATTTGTAATTAATTATTCTCTGTATTCTCCGCGTGCTCAGCGGTGATTTATTCAGGTTAGAAATATATCGTTGCATTTGTTTTAAAATCACTCTACTTTAGCGGCAAGCAAATATGATGAAATTTCTGTTTCAAGATACATGGCTTCCTTGGATTCAAACGCACCGGATGTTGCTGGGTCTTCTCGGTGGTCTGTCAATTCTCACCTTCTTCGGCACTTTATTGGTTATTCCAATTATCCTCGCCAAGATGCCAGCGGATTATTTCGTACGGGAAGTTCACAGAGAAAAGCACAGAACGGGATTTTACCAAACAGTTCATTATTTTCTTCTGATTCTTAAAAATCTTATCGGCGTTCTATTTCTCGTCACAGGTTTTGCAATGTTGTTCATTCCAGGGCAGGGCGTATTGACGATTCTCATCGGCATTTCATTGATGAACTTTCCGGGAAAGCGCCGGCTCGAGAAAAAGATCGTTCAGAAACCGTCTGCACTTTCAGCGATTAACTGGATACGATCGAAAGCCGGTAAAGGGCATCTAATCATCGTGAATTCGGATCGTTGACCTGTTGCTATTTCTGTTTTCGGCGTTTAAACGGTGAAAGTAAAAGAAATAATCCGAGCAGGATCAGAACGACCGGCCAATATGTAAAAGATACACAAAAACCGACATAAAAAATGACTGCGATTAAGATAAGGATCAATCCGGGCACATATAATTTACTTCCTTCTTCCGCGAGTAGAAACATGAATAAAAATCCGATTCCCGGCGCCAGAATAAATGTCGGCCAGAGTTCCACGATATTCCGCCAGTCCGTCACTTCGAGATAAAGAAATAGCGCACCGATTATCAACAAAATCGATGCAGGCATGAGCAGACCGTAATTCTTCGTGTTTTGCAAAAATCCAATAACAAAGAGAAATCCGGCGCCAATGAGGATCATCGGCCAGATAACATTCCATCCATAATGGCTTCGCTGGACAAAAAAGAGGAAAATACCCATCAAAATCAGGAACACACCCAGGACAAAATTGGATGACGACTCGCGTTGACTCATCTTTCCCTCCTTCTGAAAAATGAATCAAGCCCTTTATTCAAGGGCTTGATTCCAGTTAATATTCTTGCCGACATCGAAATGCCAAAAACTTATGCGATTGTCACTTTCGCATCTAAATAGACATCTTGTACAGCATTCATGATCTCGATGCCTTCTTTCATCGGTTTCTGAAATGCCTTGCGGCCAAGAATTAATCCCATGCCGCCAGCGCGTTTGTTGATTACCGCCGTTTTAACGGCTTCAACCAAATCGTCCTCGCCGGAAGCACCGCCGGAATTGATCAATCCTGCGCGTCCCATGTAGCAACCTGCAACCTGATAACGCGTCAGATCAATCGGATGATCGGTGGTGAGTTTTTCATAAACCTTTTTGTTTGTCTTTCCGAATTTCAACGCTGTGAATCCGCCATTATTTTCGGGAAGTTTCTGCTTGATGATGTCCGCTTCGATCGTTACGCCCAGATGATTCGCCTGATTAGTCAGATCAGCGGCAACATGATAATCCTTTTCCTCGGTCTTGAAAGCATTATTTCTCAGATAGGTCCAGAGAACCGTAGCCATGCCGAGTTGATGCGCACGTTCAAATGCTTCACTAATTTCTATAATCTGCCGACGGCTTTCTTGCGAACCGAAATAGATCGTCGCACCGACAGCAACGGCACCCATATCGAAAGCCTGATCTACGCTGGCAAAAAGCGTCTGATCGTGAATATTCGGGTAAGACAGCAATTCGTTATGGTTGATCTTTAGGATGAATGGAATCTTGTGCGCGTATTTCCGTGCGACCATTCCCAAAACGCCAAGCGTCGAAGCGACAGCATTGGCACCACCTTCAATGGCAAGCCGAACGATATTTTCAGGATCGAAATAAATCGGATTCGGTGCGAATGACGCGCCAGCCGAATGTTCAATTCCCTGATCAACGGGAAGAACCGACAAATAACCTGTTTTTGCTAACCGTCCGGTATTGTACATCACCGCCATATTCCTTAACACAGGAATCGGCCGGTCACTATTTAAATGAATTCTATCCAAGAAATCCGGACCGGGTAAATGCAAATCTTCTTTCGCAATCGTTGTGCATTTGTGATTTAACAGGAATTCAGCATCCTTACCTAATAATTTTTCAATGTCATGTCTCATCATTACCTCCAATATTAAAACTGCGGAAAGATACAAAAAATATCTATCAAATTGAATGAATATTTCTTCCAATAAAGAAATTGAATACATGGAAAATATTTGAATCTATAGAGAAATAAATCTTGCAAGTGTTCTAAATTGTTATTAATTTCATTTTGTAATGATTACAAACATGGAACAAATAAAGAATCGTTTAGAAAAGCAAGGAATCAAGCCGACCTATCAACGGTTGCGGATTCTCGAATTTCTGATGTTGGCTGAAAATCATCCGAACGCCGAAACAATCTACGAAAACATCGTAAAGATTATACCGACGATATCTTGTACGACGGTTTATAACACGCTAAATCTTTTCGTTGAAAACACTTTGATTCATGGGATTACAATAACAGGAGTCGAAATCCGATATGGAATAGGTAAAGCGGATCATCACCATTTTCTCTGTAAAAAGTGCGGAAAAATTTACGATATTGAAGTTCATTGTCCGTTTGTGGATGGTGTAACCTCGGAAATAAACGGTCATCAAATTCAGGAAATTCACGGCTATTTTAAAGGTATTTGCAAAGATTGCCTTCAATCGTAAAAATGTCACACAAGGAAAATAAAATGAAAGAAAAAATAACAAAAGTCATAGAATCTATTCGTCCATATCTTCAGGCAGACGGCGGAGATGTCGAACTCGTCGAAATCACTGAAGATGGCGTCGTTAAAGTGCGTTTGACCGGCGCTTGCGGCGGCTGTCCCATGAGCACTTACACTCTTAAGATGGGAATTGAAAGCAAATTAAAATCTGAAATTTCGGATGTTATATCTGTTCAGCAAGTTGCTTAAACAATCGTAAACCGAAAATCGGAATATCGATTACCTCGAAGAGATTAAAACACATTCATTGATAGCGCCGATCATTTAACTAAGAAAGGATAAGAGATAATGAAAAGTTTGAAAGGAACCCAAACCGAAAAAAATCTGCTGATTGCTTTTGCCGGCGAATCCCAAGCACGAAATCGCTACACCTATTTTGCATCACAAGCAAAGAAAGATGGATTTGAGCAGATCGCATGGATTTTCAGTGAAACTGCCGATAATGAAAAAGAACATGCAAAACGTCTGTTCAAGTTTCTCGAAGGTGGCGAAGTCGAAATTCAGGCGGTATTTCCATCTGGCTTGATTGGTGAAACTAAAGACAATTTACAATCCGCCGCCGAAGGTGAACATTACGAATATTCAACAATGTATCCGGAATTTGCGAAAATCGCCAATGCCGAGGGTTTTACGGAAATCGCTCAGGTTTTCAAATCCATCGCTATTGCGGAAAAACACCACGAAGAAACTTTCCTTGCCCTTCGCGAAAACATACTCAAGGAGCGGGTTTTCGAACGGGAAGAGATAGTCGTTTGGAGATGCCGAAACTGCGGATATATTCACGTTGGCAAAAAGGCCCCGGAAAAATGTCCGGCTTGCGCCCATCCGAAAGACTATTTTGAACTTTTGGCGGAAAACTACTAAATTTAATTGTTTATTGATACGGAAAGTCTAAGCAGTCACATGAAAAATTTTAACAAAGGAGAAAAAATGCAAAAATATGTCTGCACCGTTTGTGGTTATGTTTATGATCCCGAAAAGGGTGACCCAGATAATGATATCAAAAGAGGAACCGCTTTTGAAGATCTCCCCGACGGGTGGGTTTGCCCGCTTTGCGGCGCTGAAAAAGAGGATTTCGAACCCGTGGAGGATTAAATGCCGCTTCAGCAACTGACGCCGGATATTTTCTTCGTCGGCGCACGCGATTGGGATAGGCGATTTTTCGATGAGCTCATCCCGCTTCCCGACGGTACGACCTATAACGCGTATTTAATCAAAGGCTCTGAAAAGATTGCATTACTCGATACCGTCGATCCTGTAAAAGAACATGTTTTGCTATCGAATCTGGAAAATTTAAATCTCCCGCTAATCGATTATGTCATCTCGCATCACGCGGAGCAAGATCATTCCGGAACGATTCTCGCGGTTTTAAAAAAATATCCGATGGCAAAAGTTGTCACAAACGCAAAGTGTCGGACACTCTTGTCCGAACATTTGCTGATTCCCGACGACAAGTTTATCGTCATTAAAGACCGCGAAACGCTCTCACTCGGCGATAAGACGCTTCAATTCATTTTTACGCCATGGGTGCATTGGCCGGAAACGATGTCCACTCTTCTTCTTGAAGACGGAATTTTATTCCCTTGCGATTTCTTTGGCTCGCATTTAGCAACGAGCGAAGTATTTGCTACCGATCCGGCGAAAGTCTATTCGTCAGCCAAGCGTTATTATGCCGAAATCATGATGCCGTTTCGTTCGATCGTGCGTCAAAATCTAGAGAAAGTCAAATCTCTTAACGTGAAAATGATCGCGCCCAGTCACGGTCCGGTTCATCGCGACCCGAACTTTATCCTCTCGGCTTATGAAGACTGGACATCAGATCGAGTCAAGAATGAGGTTGTTATTCCGTATGTTTCGATGCACGGAAGCACGGAAGCAATGGTTAACTATCTCATTGATCGGTTAATCGAGCGTGGCATAGCCGTTCAACCATTTAATTTGTCCAAAACTGACATCGGTGAATTAGCGATGGCGCTTGTCGATACTGCAACGGTCGTCGTCGGATCGCCAACAGTTATTCTCGGAGCTCATCCGCTCGCGGCTTATGCAGTTTTTCTAGCGAATTTCCTCCGGCCGAAAGCCCGCTACCTCTCGATTGTTGGAAGTTACGGTTGGGGCGGCAAAATGATCGAGCAATTGTCTGGCATGATTGGAAATCTGACTGCGGAAATTCTTCCGCCTGTGATCGCAAAAGGCTATCCGAAAGACGCAGATTTTCAGGCACTTGTCGGTCTCGCTGATCAAATTCTTGAAAAACATCATCACCTTTCGTAAGGAGGAATCGATGGGAATTTTCAACGTAAAGGATATCTTTAAGATCGCTGTAAAAATCGAGGAAAGAGGCGAAAAGTTCTATCGTGAAACTGCTAAACTTTTGAATTCTCCGAAAGTTGTCCAACTCTTCAACAAACTCGCCGATGACGAGGCTCAGCATCGCGTAACTTTCGCAAGAATGGCTGAAAAACTGGGCGAGACCGTTCAGACGGAAAACCTGCAAGATGAGTTTTACGCCTACCTGAAGGCTTACACGCAAAATCTCATCTTCGATGATGCATCGGACGATTTCTCAAAAATCAAAGACGCCAGAACCGCTCTCACTTTCGCAATCGATAAGGAACTTGATTCGGTTCTGTATTACACCGAAATTAAAAATCTGATTCCAGTCAGCGAACATGCTTTCGTAGATGAAATTATCAACGAGGAACGGCGTCACGTCGTCAACCTCTCTATACTTCGGAAAGCGCTATCAGACTGAACTGAAAAAACCGATACTTTTAAGGGCAGGTTGTTGAATTTGACTTGCCCTTTTCAATTTAGCGTGAAAAACAGATGACTCTCGAGGAAATTAGGACAAATTGCCAGAATCTAAAAGGTGCAAGGAAAGACTTCCCTTTCGATGACAAAACCCTTCTTTTTAAAATCGGCTCAAAAATGTCTGCGCTCATCTCACTGAACGCCAAAGAGATCAAAGTCAATTTAAAAGGAGAATTTCAATGGTCGGCTCGTCGTTTTTGAAGAATCAAAACCACATCACACAAGCGTTATTAGCAACGACTTTTACGTATTTAATGACTGTGCTGGGCGCGGCGGTAATTTTTCTCTTCAAAAGTATTCGTCGAAAAATTCTCGACGGGATGCTTGGCTTTGCCGCCGTATTTGCCGCCGCAACTGTGATTTTAGTTCAGCCGATACTTCCTTATGCTATGTCATTTGCCGCCGGAGCGATGATTTTTGTCGTCGTTGAGGAGCTCATCCCAGAATCCCAGATGGAAAAGAACACCGACGTCGCTACAACGGGCGCAATGATCGGTTTTGCTTTTATGATGGCATTAGATGTAGCCTTTGGGTAACTTACTTTGACATGAATCTTATTAACCCGTTCTTCGTATAAACAACCAAAAAGTCAGAATAGGACAATATAAATGAAGTTTAAAAGTATCATCCAGTTTCAGTTTGTTGCATGGCTTGGAACCTTTGTAAATCTTGGAACACTCTGGCTTCTGCACGGAAAATTCAAAATTCCCGTGCCGATTGCCGGCGCCTGTGCAATCGAAGTGGCAATTCTTCATAATTTTACATGGTACTACCTGCACACATGGAGAGATCGGGTTGAGCATACATTGCTGGATTACTTCCGCCGGTTGTGGAAATATAACCTAATCACCGCCGGAATCGATTTTTTGATCAACCTTGGAATTCTTTGGACATTGACTCATTTTTTAAATTTTCACTATCTACTTGCTGACATTCTTGGCATGGTACCCGGGCCTTCCTCCAAAATATTCGTCAACGATTTAATCATTTTTAAAAAGCCGAAACTCGAATCGAAAAACAATTAGAAAGAATATTCGATGGAAAATCAACAGAAAGCCAAACGCATCATTAACACACTTACCGGCCCGTGGGAGAAACGAAATCTTCCGAAAATGGCCGCGGCGCTTCCTCGGTGGGTCACTTCCGATCACCTGACAATTCTGGGAATTATCGCCGCATTCGTCATCAGTCTGGGTTATATCCTGACTTGGTATTCGACTTGGTGGCTGATGCTCGCCAACTTCGGATTTTTACTTCACTGGTGGGCGGACAGTCTCGACGGAACGCTGGCGCGCGTGCGTCATACCGAGCGCGAGCAATATGGCTATTTTGTCGATCATATCTGCGACGCTTTTTCGACGGTTATAATTCTCGTGGCTTTCGGTTTTTCACCACTGATGCGGCTGGATGTCGGTCTTTTTCTCATAATCGGATATTTGATGCTGAATATCTACACACATGTCGGCGCTTACTCCAAAGGTATTTTCCGTCTCAGCTACGCCAAATTCGGGCCGACGGAAGTTCGCATTCTCGTTGTACTGGTCAACACTCTTCTGGTTTTCTGGAATCCGGTCATTTTTAATCTAAATGGGAATTCGTGGTCAGTCGTGGATGTCGCGGGCGGATTTATCGCTGGATTATTCTTTATTGTTTTCGTCATTGTTTCCATCATCGACGCAATCAAATTAGATCGTCTCGATCGCGCGAAACGGAAAGCCGCAGAGAAATAGCACCCGACCATTCACTGACGAACAGTTGACCGACGCAGGGAAATATCGATATCCATCCGCGAGTCGATAGTGCAATCGACGAAATATATTTGACAATAAATTTTACAAGGGTTACCGACTTTATGAAAAAGAAATCGCTTAATACTTTCTGCCACCAACAATTGATAGAATATAGGTCAACGCTTAAACCTTTATCCATTGAGGCTTTACCAGATTTATTCTTTTTCCGCCCAATTGCCTACCTGCTCGTCAAAGCCATGCAGGCACGGCCCATAACACCCAACCAAGTTTCCACAGCTGCGATTTTTACTGGGATAAGTGGCGCCTACTTTATTTCACAGGGCACTCCTCAAAGTTATCGCACCGCTGGTTTTTGCTACTTGGCAACGGTCCTTTTAGACTGCAGTGACGGTATGCTGGCGCGTTTGAAAGGTGGCGATACGCTATTAGGGCGCATCGTGGATGGCACTATCGACTATATCAACGGAGCAGCACTTTTCCTGGGTATCGGCTTGGCTTTGCAACAGACCAATTGGCAATTTCCATTGACACTTTGGTTAATTACGTTGCTGACTCTGCTTTCGATGTTATCACACTCCATAGCAATAGACTATCAGCGCAGCCAATATATGTTGCAGGTGCTTGGCCGGCGCAATTCTATTCGTCATGACATAGAACTTTATCGGGCTGAACAGAAACGCCTTAAAAGCGGTGGCGGACAGTATCTAACGCGTTTTCTGATTTGGATATATTTACTCTATTGCAATATCCAATCGGTTTTCGAGCGCCAACCGCGAAAATTATACGAACCTACAACTTATCACAGGCTCAATCGTTACACGCTACGGATTTGGCTCAATATAGATCAGAGTAGCCACTACTTAATCTTGATTTTGAGTTTATGGTTCTTTGACTTGCGCCTTTTTATCTGGTATAATTTGATTTTCGCTAACTTGTTGTTTGTCATAATGTTATTTATCCAAAAAGCCGTCAACGCTAAACAAAAAACGATCTAAATATGCTTGGTTCATCTGCAATTCCTCACAACATTCTTGTCACCGGAGCAATCGACAAAATATATTTGTGTCCCAAATTTCGGATGATATAACCATACTTCATACTCACCTGGCGATAAAAAATCAAAACGACATGCGCCTTCTTCGTTTGTCGTAAGCGAATAACCCTTTCCCAAAGTGATCCAAACGTTACTAAGAGCCGAATCATTGGCCGTTACGTTCAGGTTTAAAAAACCTTCTGGCAGACGACGGTCTTTGCCGATTTCCTTCAGAAACGCCGTCAAAATCGCGACTGAGATTCGATTTAACTCACTCTCATAAGTCATGATTTTCTCCTTTTCGGAATTGCCAAACCAGTTAAAGTCCATGCTAATCGCCGCGCGATTCGTCTTTTGAATTTCAATCGCATTGGAAACGGATATTTTATCGGACGACGATTCTGACGCCCCTGCAATAAGCGAATCGGTCATGGCTAAAATGCGTCTGCCAGATTCGCTTCCCGAGTAAAATCCGCCAACAAAAAGAGGCGCGTCAGCATTCCAGTGTCCGAAATTCAACCGTAAATAACAGCCGCCTTCTCGAAACCGGTTACTGATTTCGACGCGTTTTTCACGACTGAGCGTCTCGTCTTTTTGTCGGACAAAATAGACTTTCGCACCCGCTTGTGTAAAAATCGCTCCAACTTTCTCTGCCAAACGCAAATTCAGGTCGGAACTTGTGAGACCATTCGATGCGACTGCGCCTTTTTCTATTCCGCCGAACGCCGGATCGAGAACCAGCACAAAATCCTGCAAAACGCCATTGGCGATCTTTTGAAGAGGAAAAAGATGAAAAGTCGATTTTCCATCATCGATAATGACATTTCCCGAGCCGCCCCAAAATCCATTTGCGCAAATCGAAGCCGTATACTCGCCAACAGATAACCCTGGAAAGAAAAAATAACCATCGGCATTCGTCGTGTCCGAAATGGCTTCCGGCAGAATCGTCACGATTGCACCAGCAACCGGCAATGAATCCTGAGCCGCGACGACCTGACCTTCAAAGAGCGTTACGTTCGTATCGGCGAATGTTACGTTTATATTCTTCTCCGCATTCCCGGACCGGAAAACAATCTGAGCAGTTGCTGGTTCGTCCGGCGAATCCAGATACACCCTTGCCTTTCCGTCTCGGATCGGCGCATGTGACACATTCAGCTTTCCGCAATCAGTAAAAACTAAGATCACATCGTCGTCCGCAACAGATTGCCAGCTAGAATCGAGCGCAGAAATTTCGATGGCAATCCGGCTCTTTCCATCAGCCGGTACTCTGTCTGTTGTAGGAGTCGCGAGAATTTCCATCGCAGGTGACGCCACGCGGAAAAAACTTTTCTTCGGAAGATTATGGTTGCCAAAAAAATTCGTCACTTCAGCCCGAACCGAATGCTGTCCGTTCTTCAGCGGATATTCCGGACGATGAACGATTAAGTTCTGCTCTGACAAATATGTTGCGGGCTTCAGTGTGTCATCAAGGAAAAAGGAGACCGATCTGCTGAAAACCTGTTCTCGCGACAACATCCACGATTTCCGCTCGTGATGTCCGTCCGAAACGCTCATTTGTATGATCGGCTGTTTATCCACTACGGTCGAATCCGGCTGAGGTTGCAGTAATTTTGCATCGGGAATTCCCGCCGCCGCCCACTGACAAATTCCAATAAATATTGCATACGCCTCTATCCTATTGTACTTTGGATTGTCAAGCATCTTTTCCTCTTTCGGATTGGAAAAAAAAGAAGATTCGAGTAAAATTCCCGGCACTTCTAACTGTCGCAGAACACCGAATCCTTCAGGATACATTAGATGATCCGAGATTAAGCCTGTTCCAATCACATCCGGGAGTCGTAAATATTCGTTCAGATTCATCAGAACATAACGCGCGATATCCAAGCTCACCGGTGAGAAATCCGCGTCGCCATGATACCATGTGGATGCGAAATTTGTATTCGGATTATTGCTTGCGTTATGATGCAGAGAAATGAACATGTCGACTCGGTTTCGATTAGCGATTACCGCACGGTCTTTAAGACTAATATCAATGTCAGCAACACGTGTCAGAATAACATTTGCACCGGCTTGTTCCAGAAATTCTTTCAGATATAAAGCAACACGGAGATTCATTTCTGCCTCACGAACGCCAGTTGGTCCACGCTTATAATTAGGAATGTGAGCATCGCCGCCGTGTCCCGGATCTAGACAAAACATCAACCCGGCTACCCATTTGGAATAAGGCGGAGGTTCATAGTTCGGCTTTTGAAGCCGATGCCATGCGCTCGAGCCGCGCCTTTGCCCATAAAATCCGCAACTCTGAATAAACACAAGCAAGCCAATGACAATCCAAGTCCCAATATTCTTCACCATCATTTTCAACATCACGTTTTCCCTCTTTTCATTTTGGAAACTTAGTTCAGAGCAGGATTAAAGACAAGGAGCCCTTAGCGAAAATTCTTCCGTTTAACCTTTAAACATTGTAAAAACGACGAACATTAATAACCGGTATGAAAGTTGGGAGAATTTATATGTCAAAATAAAAATTTCAAATGTATTTCAGGCGAATAATTTAGATTGATACATGAAACCCAAAGTTCGCCACTCCAACCAGGCTCCAAAATACAATCAACCTAATCAATCCGCCGGTGGCGGACAGGCACAATCTACCTAACTCACAAAAATAATCTTGTAGAAAAATTGCGAGAATTGTATATTTATTCGCTTTTATTGTAAATTAATACAGGCTTTAAGATGAAAAAACGTGAGAACAGAATCAGTATTATCCGAAAAATTCTAAAAACCGAACGGATTGACAGCCAAAAAAATCTAAAGAGAAGATTAGAAGAAGAAGGGTTTGAAATTACACAAGCAACATTATCTCGCGATCTGGCGGCGATGAAAGTAATGCGCGTTCCGGATGCTGATAAACGGTATATTTATACATTACCGAATCGTAGCGCAGTTTATCAAACCGCGGATGACAATTCTCCTCTGAATGCCTGTAAATCAATTGCATTCTCTCAAAATCTGGCTATACTCAAATGCCTGCCTTCCTTCGCGTCCAGCGTAGCGATGCTTGTGGACCGACTCGAAATGGAAGCAGTCGTCGGTACTGTCGCCGGAGACGATACCGTGTTAATCGTTCTGCGGGAAGACTGGACGCACAAGCATTTCCTTGACGCGCTTTTCAAACGATTACCGGAACTGCGCGACAGGATTTAGTGCCTTTCATTCGCCAAAACACAATTACAAAAGGATTAAAAAAGGAATGAAATGAAACGGGAAAAAGTTGTTCTTGCTTATAGCGGCGGTCTGGATACGTCCGTTATTCTAAAATGGTTGATCAATCAGGGATATGACGTCGTCTGCTACGTGGCGAATGTCGGACAGAAGGAAGATTTCGATGCGGTTCGAGAAAAAGCGTTGAAAACCGGCGCATCGAAAATCTATATCGAAGACCTCCGTGAGGAATTCGTCTGCAATTACATTTACCCGGCTCTTCGCGCCAACGCAATCTATGAAGGGCGTTATCTTCTCGGAACATCACTTGCCCGTCCCCTAATTGCCAAGCGGCATATAGAAATTGCGATCAAGGAAAACACGCATCGAGTTGCACACGGAGCGACTGGAAAAGGAAACGATCAGGTTCGGTTTGAATTCGCCTATTATGCACTTGACCCGAACTGCATTGTCATTTCTCCTTGGAAAAATCCAGAGTTTTTAGCGGAATTCAAAGGCAGAAGCGACATGATCGCTTATGCGCAAAAATGGGGAATCTTGGTCAAAGCTTCACTCGAAAAATCATACAGTGAAGATGAAAACCTAATGCATATCAGCCACGAGGCTGGAATCCTCGAAGATCCGTCTTTTCGCCCGCCGGAACATATTTTCAGCATGACTTCCACGCTCAAAAACACGCCAAACAAGGAAACGATCCTCGAGATTGAATTCAAAGACGGATCCCCGGTAAAACTCGTTAATCCGGCAACTCATGTCGTCAAAACTGATCCGCTCGAACTTTTCATATACGCTAATGAGATTGGAAGCAGAAATGGTGTCGGAAGAATCGATATTGTCGAAAACCGGTTCGTCGGCATCAAATCACGAGGTGTTTATGAAACTCCCGGCGCGACAATTCTGTGGGCGGCGCATCGCGATCTTGAAGGTATCGCCATGGATAAAGAGGTCATGCATCTCCGCGATATGATGATTCCAAAGTTCTCCGAGTTAATCTATAACGGATTCTGGTTTTCACCAGAAATGGATTTCCTGATGTGCACCATGGAAAAGAGTCAAGAAAAGATCGATGGAACCGTGACCGTTTCAATTTTCAAAGGCAATGTCAACGTCATCGGACGGAAATCTCCAACGTCACTGTATGATCGAGATATGTCGAGCATGGACGTTGAAGGCGGTTACAATGCCGTGGATTGTCAGGGATTTATCCGCATCAACGCCATTCGGCTGAAAGCGCACAATATCGTATTAAAAGAAAAAATGCCATATCAATGGCGCGAAAAGGAATAACACGATGAAACTGTGGCAGAAAGGAACCGCGCTCAATAAGGAAGTCGAGACATTTACAGCCGGAAAGGATTCGGTTCTCGATCACGAATTAGTACCGTTCGACTGTCTTGCTTCGAAAGCACACGCACGAATGCTCGGAAAAATCGGCATCCTCACCGAAACTGAAGTTGCAGATTTACTAAGCGGATTAGATATAATCCTGGAGTTACATGCCAAAGGCCAATTTGAAATCCGACCGGAAGATGAAGATTGTCACACGGCAATCGAAAATTTCCTGATATTGACAATCGGAAAAGTCGGTGAGAAAATCCACACCGGTCGCAGTCGCAATGATCAGGTTCTGACCGCTCTGCGGCTTTACTCCAAAGCAAAAATTGCGGAAATCATCTCCGAAGTTAAAAAACTTGTCGAAGTCATAAGAACATTCGGCGAAAAGAACAGCGACGTCGCCATACCAGGGTTCACACACACCCGAAAAGCCATGCCGTCCAGCGTGATGATGTGGGCGAGCGCTTTTAAGGATGCACTGTCAGACGACCAGGATTTGCTGAATTGTGCATTGAAATTGGTTGACCAAAATCCACTCGGAACCGGAGCGGGTTATGGCGTACCGCTGGCACTCGACCGGCAAATGACGACTAAAGAATTGCATTTTGCACGTTTGCAGACAAATCCGATTTATGCTCAGAACAGCCGCGGAAAGTTCGACGGATTCGTACTGAGTGTTCTCTCTCAGATCATGTTCGATATTAACAAAATGGCGTCCGATCTGATCCTGTTCACGATGCCCGGATTGGAATATTTCTCGCTTCCGGACGAATTTCTGACCGGCTCATCTATCATGCCGCAAAAAATAAATCCCGACGTTCTGGAATTGCTTCGCGCCGGTTATCATGAGGTCTTTGCCTATGAGATGCAGGTGCGAAACACTACCGTAAACCTTATATCCAGCTATCATCGTGATATGCAAACGACAAAAGAAGCGGTATTCCGTGGCTTTTCGTCAACCTTAATCGCCATCCGAATCTCGGAACTGGTTTTCCAAAAACTCTCAGTCAATCGCGAAAAATGTCAGGCGGCAATGACGGATGAACTATTCGCCACTGCCAAAGTCTATGAATTGGTACAAAAAGGTGTGTCGTTCCGCGAGGCTTATCGCCAGATTAGCCGGGAATTCGGAGAAGAAAAATAATTTCCGCTTTGGGGAAGCATGATATGTAATTACTCGAGCAGAATAGGAGTTAATTGTTCTAAGAACAACTAATGTTCGTTGGATCTGGGTGGATTTCTGCCTTCGGGCATTTTAACATATTTTTGGTCTAATCTACGTAAAACATCAAGAGCCGCTGGCGGATTATCATTGAGGTGTTGGCCGAAAGGAGCGAAAATAACGCCTATAGCGTTTGAAAAACCGTTGGTTTCTCTCTGCCAGCGGACATCAGCAAAGAGTTCCAGAGGCTTTTCATTTGGCATGGTCGGCGAATTATCAGGCGTAAATGTTCTTTGAGAATTTCCCCGCAATCGAAGCTAGCCCCGCCTTTACTGATATTGATAAGCAGCTTTTCGGCGCTGTAATCCGTAAAGCCGAAGAGTTTTTTCTTGCGGTAACTAACCTGAGCGCTCGGAATTTCAAACCGGTGGCATGTTCTTTTCTCGTATCCTTGAACCATTCTCAATTAACTCCTTTCGGAAATTAATTTAATCAGAGCGCGACTTGCATGGAACAGAATATTTTATCCGCTGATAAATCTTATTAATCGAAATATCATAATAAATACCTTAGGTCAAAGAGGATTTTTAAAAAAACCTTCTGAAGTTTTATTATTCCAATCCACTTCCTCGCTTATCCCAACTTTTCCCTTGACATTCATTTCAGAAATTTTTAAACTTTTTCAAAAGTGATTTAGAATTTCTGTTCTCTTACAATCGGCCAAAGTAATTCTTTATGAGAGATCAACCTACAAATGGAAAAAATTTTCTCTCTACAATGGCTCCAAAATATTCTGTGCCCGTCCAGCCGGAAGGAGCATTGCAGTCAATAACCACAAAAAAGGAGGCTAACATGCCAAAGGACAATTTGCTTTCAATTGTCATTCCGCCCGAAGTCGCAACGACCGTGCTGAATGCCATCAATGTCATCTCGACACAACTCAAACCCTATGTGATCGCGCTATCTATGGAGGAGCGCAAAGCCTTGCCGAAACTAGGCAATAAAACGATCCCATTTGTCGAAAAGGTAATTGAATATGCGGATACCGAACCGCAATTCATTCCGCCTTATCTCGATCTTGCCGAACTCAAAAGAGATTATGCCGCAGTCAACACACTGAATCTGTTCCATCGCCCGCTGAATGAGATCATTTCGAACATCAGCGACACGCTAATGGAGGAAGGTAGCGACTCGTACCGGAATTCTCTCAAATATTACGAGTCGGTCAAAACCGTCGCGAAGAATGATGTGCCCAATGCGAAAACGATTTACGAAGATTTGAAGAAACGCTTCGAAAATCAGGGCAAACGCGTTGAGCCTACGACGAAAAAAGACGAATAATTGTACTTAGTAGTT
>PEYN01000158.1 GCA_002774355.1 Candidatus Marinimicrobia bacterium CG08_land_8_20_14_0_20_45_22
TCAAGCCTTGGTTAGAACAGATATTCGAAGTTGCTTTTTCGCGCCGAATATGTTGTTCGCGTGTTTGAAGCACGAGAACATAACCGCGTTTGCCATCGACATCGACGGTTTGTCCGACGATTCTTCCCGGCATGTTTCTGACCAACGCTTTTTTTGCTGAGAATACGCCGAGGTAAGGACCGCCAAATGACTGATGAATACCCAGCGGCTGTCCTTCAGAAACGGCAATGTCAGCGCCCCATCCGCCCGGTGATTTCAGAATTCCCAGCGATATCGGATCGACGAAGAGAACGAACATCGCATTCTTTTCATGAATCTTACCGGAAATACCCGTAAGGTCTTCGATCGACCCCAAAAAGTTCGGCGATTGAACCAGTACTGCCGCTATTTGTTCATCGATCAATTCCGGCAGAGTCGAAAAATCGGTCTGACCGTTCTTCTCCGGCAATAAAATGACTTCGATATTGCGATTGGGCAGATAGGTTTTCAACACCTTCATTGTTCCGGGATTGATGAGTGGCGAAACCAACACTTTATCTTTTTTAGTAATGCCGCAGCTCATAATAGCCGCTTCCGCCAGCGCGGTCGCACCATCATACATCGAAGCGTTCGCAACTTCCATATCCATCAAGTGACAGGTGAGTGATTGGTATTCATAAATGGATTGGAGCGTTCCTTGACTGACTTCTGCCTGGTACGGTGTGTAAGCGGTATAAAATTCAGATCGACCGATCAGAAAATCGACGACGGCAGGAATGAAATGATCGTAGGCACCGCCGCCCAGAAACGAAACCGTACCTTCCGTATTACGATTCTGGTTGGCAAGGTTTTGAAGATGGCGGCTCGCTTCGAGTTCAGAGAGCGGTTCCGGTAAATGAATACGGCACTTTTCCAAAAATGTTTTGGGAATGTCCACCAAAAGGTCTTCAAAACGCTGGACGCCGATAGCGTCGAGCAGTTCTTTTTCAACCTCTGGCGTGTTGGGAATTGTGTGCATAAATCAACCGATCAGTTTTGAATATTCTTCGGATGTCAACATGCTTTTTGTTTCAGACGGATCGGAAATTTTAATCCGAGCAATCCAGCCTTCGCCGTAGGGATCTTTATTGACCAGTTCTGCGGCATCTTTCAAGGCTTCGTTGATTTCGATGATCTCACCGGAAAGCGGCGAATAAATATCGGCAACGGTTTTGACGGCTTCGATAGTTCCGATTGAATCGCCTTTGGAAACCGGATCTCCGACAACGGGTAATTCAATATAGACAATATCTCCTAACTCATGTTGCGCATATTCTGTGATTCCGACTTTTGCCTCATCGCCAGAGATTAGCGCCCATTCATGGTCTTTTGTAAATAATAAATCTGACGGCACATTCATAATTTTCCTCCTCTGAGAAGATTAATAATGGAAAGTATCGAGAAAACCGGTGGTAAATTTACCTTCCCGGAACGACTTATCGCGCAGGATTGCCTGATGAAAAGGAACGGTTGTTGAAACTCCTTCAATAATCATTTCTTCCAATGCGCGTTCCATTCTGGCTAGCGACTCCTCGCGATTCTTACCATGCACAATTAATTTAGCCAATAGCGAATCATAGTTGAAAGGAATTTTATATCCGGCATAGACGTGCGTATCGACGCGAATCCCCGGGCCGCCAGACGCATGAAACGCGGTAATTACTCCAGGTGTTGGCAAGAAATTACGGCGCGGGTCTTCGGCGTTTATTCGGCATTCAATCGCGTGCCCGCGGAGTTTGAATTTTTTCAGCCATTTCGGCAATTTATTATTGTCAGCCAACAGGATTTGTTCTTTCAGCAAATCGATGCCGGTTACCATTTCCGTCACTGGATGCTCAACCTGAATCCGCGTGTTCATTTCCATAAAATAGAATTTACGATCGCTACTCATGAGAAATTCGATCGTTCCGGCGCTGGAATAACCAACCGCATTGGCAATTTTCACAGCGTACTTCCCGATTTTTTCACGAAGTTCGGGCGTCATGGCAGGCGATGGAGATTCCTCGATCAATTTCTGATGACGCCGCTGAATGGAGCATTCGCGCTCGCCCAGATAAGCGACTTCACCAAAATTATCGCCGATAATCTGTACCTCGATGTGCCGTGCGTTCTCAATGAGTTTTTCAACATATAAATCCGGACTACCGAATGCAATCCGCGATTCTTCCTGTGCCGTGAGAAAAGCATTTTCCAGATCGGTGTCGGCTCGAACAATCCGCATACCTCTTCCGCCACCGCCTGCGGCCGCTTTTAAGATTACCGGATATCCGATGTTTTGAACAATTTTATGGAGATCGGCAAAGTTCGTCACGACATCGTCGCTTCCCGGGATGATCGGCACACCAGCGCGCTTGACGGTTTTTCTGGCAACTGCTTTATTGCCCATCATGCGAATGACGCTCGATTTCGGCCCGATGAAAGTAATCTCGTTATCTTCGCATATCTGCGCAAAGTCGGCGTTCTCTGACAGAAATCCATACCCCGGATGAATCGCGTCCGCATTGGTCAATTCCGAAGCGCTGATGATCTGCGAAGTTTTAAGATAACTGTTTTTACTATCAGCGGGACCGATGCAGACCGCTTCGTCTGCAAACCGTACATGCAGAGAAAGCGCGTCGGCTGTCGAATAAACGGCAACCGTCGGGATATTCAATTCCTTGCATGCGCGGATGATCCGAAGTGCAATTTCGCCTCTGTTCGCTATCAGGACTTTTTTAATCAAATCTACCAGCCGGATTGTGTAGCGTTATGATTTTTCGATGACGAAAAGCGTCTGATTATATTCGACCGGCTTACCATTTTCGACAAGTATTTTTTCGATTTTACCGGAAACTTCTGCCTCAATCACGTTCATGATTTTCATCGCTTCAATAATACAAAGCGGTTGTCCAACCTTGATCATGTCGCCGACCTTGACATACGGTTCTGCTCCCGTAGCCGGTGCGCTGTAAAAAGTCCCAACAATCGGCGATTTGACTTCAATGCCTTTTTCGTTGATCTCTTCCGTCACGGCAGATTGAGATTCAAACGGAGGCGTATAATCGACGTAAGTCGATTGTTTCGGTTTCTGAAAATTCCGAACGGTGGAAGGATTAAATTCTTGAAGCGGATGACCAGATTTGCCTTTGACAAGCCGGATTTTGGAATTCCATTTGGAATATTCGATCTCATCGAGATCGTAGGTTTCGAGAATTTTGATCATCTCAAATATTTTAGATGTTTTCATCAACGCTCCTTCAGATTATTTGACGCGTTCAACATAACCTCCGGTTCGGGTGTCGATTCGAATTGTATCGCCTTCATTCAGAAAGAGCGGGACAGCAACCTTTGCGCCCGTTTCCAGCGTGGCAACCTTCGTCGCCCCGGTGACAGTGTCACCTTTCAGCCCTGGCTCTGTTCCGATCACTTTTAAATTGACAAATAGCGGAATTTCGACATCGACCGGTGTTTCATCGTGGTACAAGACATGGATAATCTCATTTTCTTTGATGAATTTAGCCGCTTTCTCGAACAGGTCTTCATGAAAAGGATATTGCTCGAAGGTTTCAACATCCATCAAAATGTAGTTCGATCCGTCACGATACAAATATTGCATGTCTCTGGATTCTAAACGAACAATATCGATCTTCTCTCCCGAACGATAGGTATTTTCAACGACCAAACCTGTTTTGACATTTTTGAATTTTGTCCAAACACGCGCGCCGCCACGCCCCAACTTGATATGCTGAAACTCAACAACTTTTAATAAATTCCCTTCTGAATTAATGACGATTCCATTTTTAATATCTGCTGTAGTAGCCAAGAAAAACTCCCTATTCTAAAAACATCATAAAGCGGTCAGCAATTTACACGCTATCCGCTTTAGAATCAATTGATTTTCGCCACCAACCGATCCAAGTCATTTTATGAAGATCATCTCATGCCGGAAAAATCCATCACGCGCTCTAATCTGAAAAATCTCCTCGCAAATAATAACTAAATATTTTAAGTTTCGGTGTGATATTTGTGTCGATGTCAAACGGGTTGGAGTTGTGGCGCCACATCGGTTGGTTGATTGGTTTTCTGCCTATTTTTATGTATGCAGAGATTCATTACCGCCTTCCTTTCTTCAAGGGATTTTTATATCGCAAACAGCCTGAAATTATCTTCGATGCGCCGCACCGGATCGAATCTGACAGTTTACCCGTTTTACTAATGATTAAAGATGCTAACTGGTTTCCGGTAAAATTGCTTAGCGTTACTGTAAAAATCAAATCGCCGATCTCCGGAAAGATACTATCAGAAAAATCTTGTGACGAGATCATCGATATTTCTCAAAAATGGTTCGTCAAATTTTACAATTTGGATGTTCATTCATGGAAAGACGAGCGGATTTTCATCGAGTGTCAGGCAACTGTACAGATTCGGAATCGGGTGATTACGGTGAAAAATGACAACTATCGAACCGCTTCGCACGCCGACTTTTCGATTTTTATCGACTCCGAACCGCTTCCATCTCCGAAAGATTGGATATGGGGCGATCTACACTGTCACTCTTCATGGACAGAAGATCAGGTAGAATTTGGGGTTCCGGCGGAAGCTATCGAACCCATTGCTTCATCGATGGGAATTTCGTTTTGTACTTTAGTGGAACATTCGTACGATCTGGATGATTTGGACGGCACGTGGACTAAACGCGATCCCAATCTTCCAAAGTGGAAAATTTCACGCGAGACCATTCGGAATTTGAACATCCAATATCCAAATTTCCGAATCATCCCCGGCGAAGAAGTCTCGACCGATAATGGTATCGGAAAAAACGTTCACATGGTGGTTTTGAATGACGACCAGTATTACCCGGGCGAAGGAGACGCTCTGGAAAAATCTCTCGCAAAAGCATCCGAACTCTATTATGGAAAAATCCTGGAATCTGTGCCGGAAAAGGCGCTCGTCTTTGCCGCGCACCCGTATGCTGATCCACCCTTTTTCCACAAACTTGGACTCAAACGAGGCTCATGGAATTACTGGGATAGCCATCGGAAACTCGGCGGTTTACAGTTCATGAACGGAATCATGGAGAATGAATATGAGCGAGGAAAACGTGAATGGATCCGACAATTATTGCGCGGCCGGCATTCGTATGTTTATGCTGGAAACGATTCGCACGGAAACTTCAACCGTTACCGACAGATTTATATGCCAATGTTTTGTTTAAATGAAAAACCCACTCAAAAATTCGGCGAGCACCGAACGGGTCTCAAAGCCGCGGCAACAGAAGACGCAGACAGCCTAACGGCTAAGCTGAAAACCGGACAAGTCATTTCAACCAATGGTCCTTTTGCTAATATTTCCATTCAAAATGAGAATAAACGGGAATTTTACATCGGCGAAAATGTCGTGAAACCACAATCCATTTCGGTTCAGGCAATTTCTTCGCGTTACTTCGGAAATCTTCGACAGATTCGTTTATATCTCGGCGATCTCGACCACAGACAGGAAGTCCTTTACCGAACCATTTCTTCTCTCTCCTCCTTCAGCAGAAAAACAGTTTCCATTCCGGTTGAAAATCTGCCAACAAGCGGGTATTTCCGCGCCGAAGTCGAAACCAATCAGAATAAAATCGCTTTGACTAATCCGATCTGGTTCACTCAGCACGAAATAACATAGATTTGAATGTCCAATTTTTCATCAACAGAAGAGACTCCAATGAATGGTCTTCTTAATCACTTGGCTACAGCCACACACGATATTTCAAAAAAACTCGGCGGAAATAAAATTCAAATTTTCCTTAATTAAATGATATCTATGGAAAAAGATTTTGACCTGATCATTTTCGACTTGGATGGTACACTATATCCAGTCAACCCGGGCATTGACTCCGTTTACCCAAAAATTGCCATCCGATTTGCCGCTCAGGCGACCGGAAAAAGTGAAATGGAAGCCCAGACGGCTTTCATGAAAAAAAAAGAACAACTTGCAAAAATTATCAATGGCAGACCGACAAACACGCTGACATTGATTTATTTTTACGACGTGGATATGATGGAATATGAAAATGAGATCAACCGCGAACTTGATATCGAGTCTATCCTTACGCGAGACGAACGGTTGATCCGAATGCTGAAATCCGTTTCTTACCATTATCCAATACTCCTGTTCACCGGCAATAATGAGAAAGTTACCACGCGAATTCTAAACGCGCTGGGAATCACGGACTTTTTCCCCGAAAACCGTCGATACACATTCACCGACATTATGCGATTGCCGATTTCGGTCCGCGAAAAACTCAACTATATTAAACCAGCATTAAACGGATTCAAATCGGTTCTAAATCTGGCTAATGTCCATCCCGGAAAAGCATTGATGGTTGGAGATTCCGAAATCACAGATATTCTTCCTGCCCAAAAAATCGGCATCCAAACTTATCACGTTTCAACTCATGAGTCACTTTATGGGTTGCCCGAATGGCTGGGCATTGAACAAACCGAAGCGTAAAAATCCAAAATGACACGCGTCTTTCCTATTAAAAAACTTGTTATTGCTAATTTGATTGTTTTCCTATATTTTTGATTTGCTATGGATAAGAACTCCAAAGAGTTATTCGAAGTCAGCGTTTCAGAAACTAAGACGCGGGTTTTGGCGACGACGATTTCGGGAATTTCCGTCGAGATAGTCGAACATCTCGGTGAAACCGATTATCCAAAAATAATCAAGATATCCGAAACATTGGTTGATAACTTCGGGCAGAATGCGCGTTTTAACCGAAATTCAATCAAAAAATATTTCAACTATCCAAAAACATTGCCATTCATCGTCAAAATTCGCGATCAGATCGAAGGATTCATCATCGGCGTTCCGCTGGAATATTTTGAAGAGGAAGAATGGGCAAAATACGACGAGAACCTTGGGAAAAAGAATACGATCTACACATACGCTTTTATCGTTCGGAAAGAACATCGTCAGTTCGGACTTAGCAAGATGCTCAAGCGCGTTTATCAAAGTACGTTAAAGCGAAAAAACTTCGAGTTTATTTCGGGACACGTGATGGAAGGTGTCGCCTCACAATTCACAAAATCCAGTCAGGTTGTACGTAAGTTCGCCAACTGGAACAGTACAGGTTATACCTTTGAATATTATCGTTGTCCGCTAAAATAATCCGAGAGCGGTTGACGGTCGCAAAGTTGCAACCGATCCGCATCGGAAATCATCTACTTATCCGTCGTCAATAATACAGTAAACTTAAACGAGAAAGAGGATTGAAAGCCGCCATCCGGCTGTTCTCTGCCGCTTGAACTGCCTCGCATGCCACTGCGGCCTCCTTGTCCATCCATCATTCCACCCTCTGATGGCGGTTCGCCGCCGTCAAATCCACCTCTACCACCGCCTTGAGATCCTTTGCCCATTCCTCCTTTAGAATGTCCCATCAATTTTTCGGCTTTTTCTGTTTTCAGCGTAATATTTAAAGGATTCTTCGGAGATAGCGGTTCGGTTTTCAGTTGTTGGGCAATCATTTTCAGCGGAATTTGAATTTCGTACCCGAACTTTTGCCGATCCCGACTGATCTTAACGGAAAGTCCCTGTTTATTGATCAATGGCAGGATTCTCTCGTCATCCGTTCCGGATCCAATGACAATCATTTCAGTTTGAATATCATCCACCATATTTGATAGATTTTCTTGTTGTCCTGTTCGTCTTCCGGGCATTGAGCCAGATTTCCCGAACGATCTCTCTCCCATTTCCACACCCGTTAGATTCTTTGCTAATGGAAATTTGATTCCAAAAACCCGTCCTTTCGAGCCTCTTTGCTGAATTGTCAAGGACAGTCCCTGCATCATGATTTGTCTTTCAAGATCGCGGTCTGAGCAAGTCATATAAAGGTAAAGATTACTTGAATCATTAGCGACGCCGTAGCCGAATTTCATCTTTTCGTTCCACTTGATGCTGTTCTGCCATTCGTCTCCTTTCCCATCAACGACAATCTTTTTATCGCTCCAGAATTTTGATGTTACAGATTCTTTACATCCATTCAACAACGTTGTCACAAAAGCCAAGCAGGAAATTAAAAGAAACATGTTTTTTTTCATTTTCGCACCTTTTAAATACATTTTTATGTAGCATGAGGGCAACCAGAAGTTGCCCTCTTTTCTCGGAGTATACACGGAGGTGTACGGTTTTAATTCTAGTTTTTCTCAGACTTTTTTGCTAAAAAACAAGTATTAGACAGCCTAACTTTTTATTTTATTCCGCCTATATTTTATATTGGCGCGGATAAAATATTATTCACCAAATGGCGGAGGCGGTGGAGGACCCGGACGACGATCGATTGGTCTTGGCGGTCGATGACGTATTTGTTCCATTCGATGTTCAAAACGTTTCATCTGATCCGGAGTGAGAACTTTGGAAAGTTCAAGATTCAGCGAATCGAGACTTACAACGAAAATACGAATTTGTTCGTCGCTAAACTTCTGAATCCATCTCGAATGTTTCTTCAAAATCAAGTGAATCTGATCCTTTTGTTCGGGTCTGGGATCAATTATCCGTTCCATTTCGGATACAAATCCTCTACCGCGCCGGAACTCCGCCACTTTTCGCTCATGATGAAAACGCAAGTAACTGGAAACTCCGACAGATCCAATTACAATCCCAATGATCAGAACGCCGATCAGTATCAGAGTAGTTTTCGTTGTTAGTTTCATAATTTTCACTCCATTGTAAAATAATTGATAGGGTCAATCATCTCGTCCATCGAAATTTCATGAATGCCAATGGCAGAAGATAGATTCGTTTGGGTAGATGTGCTGACATTGAAAGCGAGAATCAATACAACCATCGCAGAGGCGATCACTGCGACCCTCCGGAACGCTGTTAAAAAGCCACTCAAAAAAAGATTGATGCTTTCTTTCTGATTCGACAGCACCCGAATCCGATTCATTGTCCGATCGACAAACCACGGGCTGAATGATATAGACTTTCTGATTGGCGCCCGTCGATAAATAGATTCAAGACTTTTTCTCTCTTCGATTAACTCGGGATGCTCTTTGAGCGCCGCTTCCAACAGTCTTTTCTCTCGGAGTTCTAAATCCCGATCGAAAGATTGAAACAACAATTCTTGTGCACGAATTTTTCTCATAAATTCTCCTGATAAGGTTTAAGAATTTTCAGCAGTTGCTTTTTTGCACGCGAAAATCTGGACAACACTGTTCCAATCGGTATTTGAAGTATTTCGGCTGTTTCTTCCGTTGAACACTCGTCCATCATTCGTAGAACCAACGCAGATTGAAGTTTGGGTTCCAATTGACTAATCGCCCAGTAAATAACGTCACGCGTTTCCTCGATTTCGATACGATTCCGGTTTTCATATAAACTTTCGGAAACTTCGGGATCATCGATAGAGGTATCACGCGAAGATTTCCGCTGACGGCGTTTCAATTCGTTCAGTGAAAGATTTATGGCTATTCGGGTTAAATAAGTTCCTACAGACGCTTCTCCACGAAAATTATTTAAATTGTTATAGAACCTGATAAAAGTTTCCTGACCGACATCTTCTGCTTCGGGGCATCTGCCCAGCATTCCAACGACTGTTCCTGCAATTTTCGATTCGTACCGATGTATGATCTCTGCAAATGCGTCTGAATTTCCTGTCAAACATGCCTGTATTGCCTCATTATCGTTCAAACTTTTGATTTCTCCGATTCTATTTCATCCATGTCTTAGACATTTGCACCGACAAATATATTCCGCTTTCCCAATCTGTTCATCATTTTTTTTCAAATCAACCATCAAGCCGGAATAAAAGCCACTTTTGGATTGTCTATTGCATGAATTTGAAAAATGAAGAACCGATAAGATAAAAGGAAAAGATAATGAAAAAGAAAAAATGGATAATACCAATAGCCGTTCTGATAATTGGACTTGTCTGCTGGTTCGTTTTATCCCGTGAAAAGGAGAAATCCGAATCGCAATTTACCTACGCCAAGATCACTCGCGGAAATGTGGAAAATACCGTTTCGGCAACCGGAACGATCAAAGCCCGCGGAACCGTTGAAGTCGGCACACAGGTCTCTGGCATCATCGACCATTTGTTCGTTGATTTCAACGACAATGTGAAGAAAAATCAGGTGTTGGCAGTTCTTGATACGACGAAATTGGCGTTGGCTGTCCGTCAGGCTGAATCCGACCTCCAGCGCGTGCAGGCGCAATACGATCAGACCATATATGAATACGACCGGAACACCGATCTATATCAGCAAAAATTAATTTCCGAACAGGATATTATCCAATCGAAGACGGATAAAAAAACGACGGATGCATCACTGAAAACCGCCAAAATTGCACTGGATAGAGCCGTAAAAGAACTCAAATACGCCTACGTCAAATCTCCCATCGATGGAAAAGTAATATATCGGAACGTCGAGGAAGGACAGACCGTAGCGGCGAGTTTTACCACGCCGACAATGTTCACAATCGCCGAAGATTTAACTAAAATGGAAATTCGCGCGCTCGTTGATGAGAGCGATATTGGCTCCATCAAAGTTGGGATGAAGGCGCGATTTACCGTTCAGAGTTATCCCAACGAGACTTTCACGGGAGTTGTCCGCCAAATCTGGCTTCAGCCGGAAACAGTCTCGAACGTCGTCAATTATACGGTCGTTCTAGACGCGACGAACGAAAAGAACCTTCTGCTTCCCGGAATGACGGCAACGATTGACTTTTTGATTGAACACAAGGAGAACATCCTGCTGGTTCCGAATCTGGCGCTGAAAATACAGCCAACGGATGAAATGATGGCGTCTCTCCGAAAAAACATGCCGAAACGGAGACCGCCTCATCCAGATTCTTTGGCGGTAAAACAATTCGCATCTTACGGCAATCGGATAGCGTCGAAATCCACCAACGGACAAAATCAGCGGTCATCTACAAACTCTATTCCAGAAAATATTGGAAGAGTTTGGTTTTTAGATAACGGCGGAGAACTTCAGTTAGAAATGATTCGCACCGGCATTACTGACGGAAAATACACCGAGGTTGTCAACTCGCACCGGCTTTCCGAAGGAATGCAGATTATCGCCAGCGTAACATCACCCGACGGATCCGTGAAATCGTCCAACGCAAATAATTCACGACAGGGCGGGCCTGGCTTTGGACCGCATCCATTTTAACGATCACGATACTTTAATCAAAAAGATCGACAGGAGTAAAAATTAAAATGGAAAATAACGAAAACGTCATCGTCACGAACAATCTGACTAAAGTCTATCAAATGGGCGACGTCCGCATTCATGCGCTCAAAGGAATTAATTTAACGGTTCGGCGTGGCGAGTTTATCGCCATTATGGGCGCTTCCGGGTCAGGAAAATCGACACTTATGAACATGCTGGGTTGTTTGGATCAACCAACATCAGGCGATTATTTTTTAGATGGAGAAAATGTCAATTCGCTCGACCGAAACGAGTACGCAGAAATTCGTAATCAAAAAATCGGTTTTGTCTTCCAGGGATTCAATCTACTCGCCAGAACGACAGCATTGGAAAATGTCGAGTTGCCGCTAATGTATGACCGGCACAATCGGATCCAAGAGCCGCAGAAGGCGGCAAAAAGCGCGCTTGAGCGTGTCGGTCTCGCGGATCGAATGAACCATCTTCCTAATCAACTGTCCGGCGGACAACAACAGCGTGTCGCCATTGCCAGAGCATTGGTCACTCAGCCGGCGATCCTGATGGCCGACGAACCGACGGGAAATCTGGATAGTCTGAATTCAATTGAAATTTTCGGACTGTTTCAAACACTCAATCAGGAAGGAATTACGATTGTAATGGTCACCCATGAACGCGATTTTGCTGATTACGCCACTCGCATCGTTGAAATGCGCGACGGTCGCATTCGCAAGGACTGGATCATCCAAAGTCGCCGAAATGCGCAAGCGGATCTGACTCAATATAAAGCAAACGGATCCGAGACGGAGGATGTTTATGAACAGAATTTATAATCTGATAAAAGTCGCGATGAAAAGCATCGTGAAAAACCGGATGCGGAGCCTGCTGACCTCTTTGGGAATAATCATTGGCGTCAGCGCCGTGATTGTCATGGTGGCAGTCGGCCAAGGATCACAGGAAAAAATCGCCGAACAGGTTGCGTCGCTTGGCACGAATCTGATCGTCATTTTTCCAGGCATAAGTAAATCGGGCGGTGTCAGCCAGGGCGCAGGCAGTTTCAACCGGTTCACATTAAAGGACGCCGAGAAAATTGCCGAACAGGCTACACTCGTGAAAGACGTGTCACCAATCGTCCGAAGCGGCGGCCAGGTAATCGGCGGCGGAACGAACTGGAGCACAACCATCAACGGCGTATCGCCCCAGTATTTCGATCTCCGTGAGTGGGGTCTGGAATACGGCGAGATTTTTACCGAAAGAGATGTCCAGGTTTGTAAAAAGGTCGCAATCCTTGGTAAGACGATAGCAGACGAACTTTTTCCAGGACAAGATCCGACTGGCGAAACCATTCGTATCCGAAACACACCTTTCACGGTAATTGGTGTATTAAAAGCAAAAGGCAAAAACGCGATGGGTAACGATCAAGACGACATTATCTTTGCGCCATCAACTACAGTCTTGTACCGTCTCAAGGGACGACAATTTATCGATATGATCAACGCCGGAGCGGTTTCCACTGATAAAATGGATGCGGCGCAGGCGGAAATCCGAAGCATTCTTCGGGAAGCTCATAAACTCGATGAAGGCGACGACGACGATTTCACCATCACCAACCAGACCGAAATTACCGATATGGCATCTCAGACTTCCCGCACGATGACGCTTCTGTTAGGAGCAGTAGCGGGAGTTTCGCTAATCGTCGGCGGCATCGGGATCATGAATATTATGCTCGTTTCCGTTACCGAGCGCACGCGGGAGATCGGAATTCGTCTTTCCATTGGAGCGCGAGCCAGTGACATTTTAGTCCAATTCCTGTCGGAATCAGTCGTTCTGAGCCTGTTTGGCGGAATCATCGGCATTCTGCTCGCATTATTGATCTCTGGAATTCTAAATAATTTTACAGAATTGCGAACCGTTATCAAACCGTTTATCGTTATTCTCGCATTTGCGTTTTCGGGTTCAGTCGGCATTTTCTTTGGATTTTACCCCGCTCGCAAAGCCGCTAACTTGAGTCCGATCGACGCATTGCGTTACGAATAATTCAAAGAGGAACTCATGAAAAGATACCTATTTTTTATCTCGATTTTATTTCTATCAATAACAACAATACAAGCCGAATCGCTGACTCTACAGCAGGCAATCGACGAGGCGTTGCATAACAATCCATCGATTCGCGAAAGTTTGATCTCCGTTCGGCAATCGCAGATCGAAACCGGACAAGCCTACTCGTCGCTTTTTCCTTCGGTAAGCGCTTCCGCTTCCGGAAATGGGCAGAAAAATTCATCTCAGAATTCATGGAGTTCGAGATGGAGTATGAGTGGCGGCGTCAACCAGTCGATTTATCAGCCCGGCCTTCTGACGAACATCAAAATATCTAAAATTCAGGAATGTATCGCCAAAACGAATTCGGATGATCTCGCATCTCAGGTCAGACAAGAGATCGAATCCGCTTATTATGGCATTCTCAGTTCCGATGCGTTAAAGGCGGTTTATGAGGAAAATATTCTCGCCGCTGACGAAAATATCCGTAAAATTCAGGCAATGTATAAGTTGGGTATTAAAACGGAATCCGATGTTCTGAAATCGGAAGTTCAGAAAGGCGAAGTTGAAAGTCTGCTTGTAAACGAGCAAATGAATCATACCAATCAGCAACGGAATCTGCTTACATTGCTGGGACGCGAGCCAAACACTGAAATTGCACTTGAAAAAGTCGATGTGGAAGTCATCGTGGTTCCCGATTTAAAAACCGCTGAAAATACAATGCTTGGAAAAAACCGGGATATCCTAACACTCACACAGAACCGGAAAGTCAAACAATTGAACGTTCAGATTTCACGTGAATCCTTTCTGCCATCGATCTCGGCAAATTATTCCATCGGAAAAAGCGGATCCGGCAGTACATCGTCCAACTTGTCTAATTCAATCGGTATTTCCGCTAACATCCCGATTTTCGACGGATTCAACAAGCGAAAAGATGTTCGGAAAAGCAAATTAGATGTGGATAAAATCGATCTTGAAATCACACAATTAAAGCAAGACCTCCGGAAAATACTGGCTTCTTATTACTCCAGCCTGGAAACATATAATTCGTTGATTTCCATTCAGGAAAAAAATCTCTCGTCCGCCCAAAAAGACCTCGATCTGGTCACGCGCCAGTACGAACTTGGACTCGTCACGATATTGGATCAGATGAACGCGCAGACGTCGGTTTTGAGGGCTAAAAGCAATTTAGTTAAACTAAAATATTCCCGGAAGATCACCGAATCTCAGATCGTTCAATTAATCGGTGGTTAAGCCCACCGCGCGATTATTCACTCCCAAAAGTCACGATGAAGAAAAGCGCTTCGGCGGTTCCATCCAATGTCGGTTCATTGGTCGAATAGTCGCCGACGTCATCATGATACACGACCAGATCGGACTGGAATTTTGCATACGGGTCGGGGTTGACCAATCGAATTCCTGCAAGGCTATTGTAAATTGAAGCATAAACCGGTCCATCGTTCATCGCGCCGGTAATCCTTCGATTTAAACCAGTCATCACAGAATGCGGATAGCGCGGCGTGTTGCCCTCTTTTTCCGGAATATCTACAAACTGACTGACGCCCCATGGATTTCTGCCGAGAAGCCAGTCGCGATGCGCGGACATAACGGGACGGAATTGCTTATCGCCAGTCATTTTTTCATAGAGGATACATTGCGTCACAAACGCCGCCGCCAGATGATTGCTACACCAGATAAAAGGCATTCCGACGAGATATGGATTCGATTGCGCGTGTTTTAAAACCGCCTCGATTCCAGAACGGTAATAGCCGATGAGCGTATCGCGGAACGACGGTTCAACAACTTCAAAAAGCGCGTAATGTCCCATATTCATAAACGGGTAAAATTCGTAATGTCGAGCTGTGTCGGAACCCATCCATGACGTTGATTGGATCATCTTCGCGAAAATCTTGGCTTCATCTAAATACTTCTGCTGGTCGGTTAACTTAAACAGTTCCGTCGCGCCCCACTCCATATCGTCCGCCCATGTATTCTCGTAATATCGGTACGGTTGTGTGCAGGGCGTTCCTTCCTGACAGCCGGGTTGTTTTAGACCCATTTTATAAACTTCGATGCCGGCTTTCAAACACCGCTCGGCATAATTCAAATCTTTCAAGTCATTTTTCCAAATATCGTAAGCCATTGCCATCGCCGCGGCGTATCGTCCGGCGAGATTTGCAATTCCAGTCGAAGTATTTTGGAATTTCCTCAATCCTTGCGGTTTTCCTGTCGCGTAGTAAACTGGTCTATATCCACCTTTTCCCCAACCGTAATCGGCAGTATCCAAATAAGGAAGTTTGAACCCGATATGATCCCTGTCGTCACCAACCTGATGAAAGAGTTGATCGGGTTTCGGGTGCATTTTCAGCATCCAGTCGAGTCCCCATTTCGCTTCATCTAAAACATCCGGAATACCATTCGGTCCGGCATGACCCCATTCATCGACTACATCCGTAAATTTCGTTTTGTTTTGCTTATAGGCAAACAACAGACGACAAACCGTATTTCCTGAAGTCAATAAATATCGTAAATAATCCCCCGCATCATGCCAGCCGCCACTCGCGTCGATGTACGTGCTGTCCGGCATCGGTCCATACATCGTTCGCCCGTCTTTTTGATGGCAAACTTGATCGAGCACCGGATTGTAACCGCAACGTTGTTGGGTAATATATCGGACAATGAATTCCTGATAACCGTCATAGGCATTCTTCCCAATCGTAAATGGCAAAGAAACCGCATGGACAGTTTTTAACTGGATTTTATATCTACCGGGAACCTGAAAAGCGGAAAAATCCAAAAGAAAATGATATGAAAAATTCCCATATACTCCGACGCCCGCGCCAATTTTAGGTGATGACCAGACGATTTTTCCGGTAATCGCATCAATGAGATCGAATTTCTGATCGACTAACGGCGCTGTCGAAAAAGCAATGGCGACTTTCTCATCGTCGGGAAGATAACCAACCTGATTGGCTCGAATAAAAACTCCATTATCCGCGGCGATTAGGAATAATGACACGCACAACGTCGCAACCATAACCCGCATAAAAATCCAAATTCCATGTCGTTTCAAAGTTATCTCCGATTTCTTCTTCAATTTAATTTTTATTATTCGGGACTTTTCATATTTACCAAACCGACTTTCCGGATCACATCACGATAAGTCATCAAATGGTATTTCCCTGTCCAGAGTATGTTACGAAAGTCTGTAGACATCAAAGCATTTAATTCACCATTTCGATGGCGGCTCATATTTGAAAGTCCGAAGGAATTCATATCAATCATCGCATCCATTTCGGTGTTTTCGAGTCCGATGTGAAAAACAAGCAGGTTTAGACGACCGGTGGGAAGTCTTTTGACAATTGCGACCAGACTATCCGGTTTAACGGATGGGTTTAGCGCATAAATACTCGGCGCATCGACTTCTCCAAAATACCGCGATATGCCGAGTCGGTATTCTGCCGCTAATTTTTCGACAATTCTCCTGTATTCCGGCTTGCTGACCGCAGTACCCATGTGATAATCCACATAGTCGATTTTAAGCCCGGAAGCAATCCCGCGTTCGATTTGCGCTCGCAATTCTTTTTCAATTTCATCAATTTTCGGATGATTTCCCTCAAAAGAAGCACGTGACGGGAAAAAATATCCGCATGTATCCACCAAACTGGGCGCCGCACAAACGCCAACGACCGGTCCCCAGCGAAAATTTTTCCATTCAGCGTTCAGTGTTAAATGAATACCGACCGAAACTTCCGGATGCGCTTTGAGAATGTCCACCGCTTCCTGATACCACGGGCAGACGAACATTACCGACGTTGAAACCGGCAATCCGGATTCGATCACACGCTGGATCGCCACGTTGACGGTGTGCGTCATGCCGATATCATCGCATCGTAAAATCAACCCAACAGACGGATCATTGGGCATTGCTCCGTTTGCTCCCGAAAATCCCACAAAAATGACGAAAACACAAAAAGCGCCTACAATCCATAACAAGAGATAATCTTTTTTATCCATAACCCTCATTTCATTTTGAAGAACCGATTGGGGCTTTTCATGCAAAATTTACGACTTTCGTCGGAATTACCTCATCAATATCAACGAGAAAGTCCAATCGTAAAAGTATGAACTCCCTGAAAAATCCCGAAATCCTGATAGGCATAATCGACCCGGTATTTTACTCCGGAAAACGCTTGCCGGATTCCCAAACCGAAAGTCCAGCCACGCTCGTCGTAATTTGCCATATAACCGGTTCTCAGGATCAGCAAATTCTGAAACATATATTCGGCGCCGATTCTTATTTTTTCCCGATAATCGCGTGGGTGATTCGTTTCGAAACCAATCATCAATGAATGAACCGATTCATCCGGCAAAAAGAATGTCAGCGGTTTGATTCCAATGCTGAAACTTACGGAAAATGGCAAAGGAAATTTCTCTCGCTCATAGCGGACTTCGCGGGAAAAATTCTGGATGACCGCACCAAATCGAATGCCGTTCTTGAGAAAATCGTACGCGGTTCCGATATCAATGGCAGGTTCGTAGGCGGAATAATTCCTCTGCTTCATGACGAGATTTGAATCATCAACGTCGGTTCCATTGAGTCCGACCCACGCGCTGTTCAAGTCCTGAACCGCATATTTCACACGAACGCCATACGAGAAGCGGTCGCTGACTTTCTGGCTATAGGTTAAACCGACAGAATACGCGGTTGGAGAAAATGTATCCGTATCTTCAAATCCCTGATCGTTATTCGCGCGGCGCGTTCCCTGAAACTCGCCATAATCCATGCTGAGCAGGTCGATCGCAACGACGCCAAACTTACCAAAGTGAGCCGCACCGACAAATGAATTGTAATTGATGTCGGCGATGCCTTTCGTATAGTTCGCATTGAAATCGTATTTTCCTTCCATCCAGCCAAGTCCGGCAGGATTCCAAAAAACCGCATTGGAATTCCGAAAAGTGATCAATCCCAAACCGCCTCTCCCGATCGCTTCGGCGGAAACAGGATTTTCAAGAAAACGAAAACCAACTTGACCTTTTTTAACAAAGCCCGCTTGGCTGGTATCGATCCAAAATAAAACCGTCAAAAGCGCTAAAATCCAGGGCAAATATCTATACTTTTTCATAATCATTTCCTCCTATCGAACCAACACGAATTTGACATACTGGTCTGGAAGTTTCTTCCCGTCAACGGATTCTGCTTTGGTCACGACAAGAATATAAATACCGCTGGCCACATACTGATTGGAGTCCGTGCGCTGATCCCAGATTTCCTGATCGGTTCCAAAATGGTCGATTTCTGTTATAAAGTCACCCGTTTCGGTATAGACTTTTAAATTGCATATATAAGGCAGTTTAGCAAATAGGATTTGATTGATATTTCCGGGAAAGCCCAATCCGCCCGCGTTGACTGTCGCTGGATTTGGAACGACGCGCACCATATTGGAAACAGAAAGACCAGCCTTGAAGGGAATCGCTGGCAATGCGGAGCGGTTGACATAGCGCGAACTTTCCAGTTTCATATTCGGAATGATGTCGTCTGGGTTTTGAGTTCCATTATCCACGGCAGTAACTGCATAGTAATAACTGACTCCTCGTGTCACGTTTTTGTCAACATATGTTAGGACGTTCCGATCGGTTGTTTCATAGATTAATTTCCAAGTTTCGCCACTCTGCTTGTCTTCGGGATCGTTGGTCCAGGCGGCTCCCTTTTTCCGATAAACGCGCCAAGCATACCAATCATCTATACCGGTGTCCGGATCTCTGAAATACGACGCGCTTGGATAAGACCAGGAAATGTCAACTTTATCTGCATCGCTTGTCACGACCATATCCGGGGGCGGCGGCGGATCGGGAATATCAAATCCGCGATTCCAAGCCCAATTTGCCCGATCTATAGCCTGAAAAAGCGAGTCTTTTCCGGTCATAATAATTGCATTTTTCATGGAATCGGTGATGATGTTCGATTCGTCGGGTTGTTTCAACCACTGATAGCCGATCGTATCGGCGGCAGTCCATGAAATCGACCCCGTTCCGATGGCATAGACGGCGCAGATTGAATCGCACTCATCGGGATTCGACCGTTTTTCCAGTTCGTAAGGTCCGATAGTGATAAACCGCATCGGCCCTTTTTGGTAGGCACTTGCCGAAATCTCCCCTTCAGTTATTGGGTCCAGCGGAAATTTCCCCAGCGCATCGTGACCGATATAAGTGTCTCTCAATCCGAAGTCCCGACGCCCCCACAAATCATTTTCGATATCTGCGTGCGGCATCGAATACGGTTGAGTTAAATCATCATCAGTCGCTTCGAAGCTATTCTTTGCGGCATGAAGAAGAGCGAAGCCTGGAATTTGACACGACAGTAGATGACCCGACTTCCGATCGGGATCGCCGGTATCATCGGAACTCCCATTTGTATAGGACGAAGTACCCGGCGTTTTGTGATCCCAATAGTAGGCGACATACAGCGAATCGCGCCTGTTCCCGGGTAACAATGCCGAAGGTCTGGCAAACCAGCTGTCCAGGTCATCCTGTCCTTCAAATGCAAATCCGCCCATCGTTGCATATTCGCCCGCTTTGGATGGGCCAAAACTGAACGAGAGTGGCCACCAGATTCGCATCGTCTGATCGGGGAACACATCGCTGGAATCAGGGCTTTGCAAAGGCGTTTTGGTCTCGCCGGTAAATTTATAAGTTGCCTTCCAGATTAGATAGTTCTCGTGAAGCGGATGACTGAATCCGTACACTTCGATATGTGTCCGGATTCCCCAAAATGGAATAATGTCTTCCCAAACTGCACAGATGTCGGATTTCAGATCCGGATCCGTTTCCCATGTGTATTCCTGGCTTTGTGCGATGCCATCGACCGTGACATTTGGTGGACGATAGCGGCGGATTTCCTGAGAAAATACGTTTCTTCCATTACTGACGAACGTCTCCGGAATGATTTTTTTATCACCAAAATTATTGATAAAACCGTCATTGTCCGGGCAGATAGGGTTGAAAATCTGATACAACAGACGTGAATGCCATTCATCCTGAGGATACTGCCAAATTTCATTCGAAACATTTCCATTCGCCAGTACCCAGCTGTATTGGGTCGTGAATTGCCCTTCTCCGGATACTTTTTTCATATCCAGTTTAATGGCATTAACATCGATAAACATCGGACGTCCGGATTCCTTTCGTTGACCGAACGCTATTGGGATATTAATGAAAAGAAAAAGTACGACTAACCCCATGACTGCTGATTTTTTATTGACCCAATTCATTTCATTCTCCATTAATTCATCTGCATTGTCTAAGCCGCTCACGTTCATTAGAAATTCACTCTCAGACCAACCAGAATGCGTCTGGGATTCAAGAACAGCGGCGTTTGAAACCATCCGAGGTCTATATAATCTTTATCCCATTCGCCCCATTTATCATCTCCGTGCTGTTCTCCCGCTTCGAATGGAAAATGCAGAGACTCTTTGTACCGACTATACTGTGTCGTGGTAAATCCGCCGGTATAAAGTCGTTTTTCATTCAACAGATTTACGACGGTCACGACAAATTCCAGATTCACACCCGCTACCTGAAATGCCTTCGATGCGCGCAAATCGACATTGGAATAGTCCACGGCATCAACCTTTCGGGCAATGCCGGTTACAGGATCGGTGAGAATGGTTATCCTCCCGCCGTCCTTCCAATCGACCATAAAATTGAAAACAAACCCCGCCAATGGTCTAAAACCAAACAAATTTAATCCCCACTTCCTCGGCGTATGAAAGTTCACATTGAAATGCGCATTCGGTATAGGTTCTGTGACCGTCAGATTTGCAAGTCGTTCCTCATTGACAGCGAGAATTCTGTTTTCGTAGACGTAATCTAAACCATGCTGTCCCCAGCTCTGAAGCATGTATTCATAGTTTGCCCAGAACGTAAAAACCTGCCCAGCGTTTTCTCCAGCCGTACTTCAACACCACGAATATCCGAGTAAGCGTCCGGATAATAGCAAGCGACTTCGAATTCCTGCCAGTAGTCGATAAAATGGCGGCTAAGCGGATCGTTTTTCACGTCTTTGTAATACATGGTTGTATTGAAGAGGAAATCTCTCAGGAATCTCTGTTCGTAACCAAATTCATAAGCGACAGTCTTCCCCATTTCCAAATCAGTTGACGGAACAACGGCGCCCATTTGCGAAATTCCCAAATTGTAAAGGAATGTGATGTTCGGGCGCTGATAGAAATGTCCATAGTTGAAATACAACTTACTATTGATCGTTATCGGAAAAGAAACGCCGAGACGTGGAGACAGTTTCAATTGCTGTCTGACCTTTTCTGAAGGCCAACCCGGCGGATCGCCCAGCAATTCTCTAAATACCAGCCATCGTTCGTAACTTCCCCATTCGCCGGTTAAATAATCATAAACTTCCGAATAAAGTCCCTGATAATCTTCATCAAGCGGGAAACTGACTTTATAAGATGGCTTCTGCGGATTAAAATAATCAGCGCGAAGTCCGACGGAGGCAATCATTCCTTCAAATTCGAGTTTATCTTGCAGATAAAAGCCGGCATCGATCGGTGCAATCTTGTAGTATTGCCAAGCATCCGGAATGCCGGGCGTCCAGAGCTTTTCGGATTGATACCAAGTCCCGGAATAAACGAACGAATAGGAATATTTAAATGCGAACCCGGCTTCGATTTGATGAAACCTTCCGATCTGAGCCGTTAAATCTCCTCTGAGGTTAAACGTCCAAGAATAAGATGAATCGACTTGTTGTAGTCCACCATAAATTCTGAATAAATCATTAATATCCTGAAGCGTATTTGTCGAACTGTTCGGCGTACCAATGTTCGGAAACGTCAGCGCACGCCAACTTCGTCCTAATGTCGTATCCACCCAAACCCAATTATCCGCATCCGATGTGTCTGAAGAGTACGGCTGGATTTCGTTATCCTGATAAGTATATTGCGCTTCGAGCGTGAAGAATGCTCTTGGAGAAACCGTATGATTGAGTTTGACACCGCTCATTAACCAGCGTTGATCTAGATTTTGCAGACGGCTTTTGTTAAACATATTCACATAACCGTCGCCGCTTCCAAGTATCCGCGCCTGTTGTTCGACGGAACTTTGTGTATTGCTGAGAAAATTGAACCGGCTGGAATAATCGAGCAGAGCGCCACCCATCGACGTCGGACGACCGCCTGTATTCGTTTCAACCTTTGCATAAAGCGCATTTGTTGAAATTTTCGTTTTCGGCGAAATTACCGTCGTTATTTTCAACTGCCCGTTATAATCGACATATGCATCCCGGGGACCAATGGGAAACGCGAACTGAGTGTTTTCATATTTTCCGCCCAGCATGAATGTGGATTTTTCCAATACATTTCCGAGCAAAGGAATCCATCTTCCAGGAACCGGTCCGGTCATCGTACCTTCGACATACATATCCGGTTTGGTAGCAAATTTGTAAAGTGGATGTTGTGTTTCCCAGAGTTTACGTTTTTGTTCGGCGGTCAACTTCTTTGTTCGTGGAATAATGAGTCCGATTTTTTCGTAATTCTTGGTACCTTCCAATTTATTATTCCAGCCCTTAAACGTCCAGAAGTCTTCCGGCACGCCTTCAGGGATCAACGAATCGATAGGTTGGCCTTTATTATCCATCGCAAATCCGTCGTAACAAACAGTCTTTGTTTTTCCGTCGCGCGGATCAACATACTTGTACGTCGTATCGGTAAAAACCTTGTAAATCCAGGAATCTTTACTCCACTGGTTAGTTCCGAAGAATTTATAATCATTTGTCGTCGTATTGTCTATTTTCAGCGAGACACTGATCTTGTCGCGGCTTCCATCTTTGGTGACAACATTGACCAAACCAGAACGAAAACCGCCGTACTTCGCTTCGAACCCGCCGGTCAATACCTGCAATTCGGCGACTGATGTTGAATTCAAAGAAAGATAGGAGTTTTCCGATCTCGGATCTCTGGCAGAAATACCGTCAATGCGAACGTCCGTTTCGCGCACGTCCCCTCCACGCACACTCAATCCGTTACCATCATTGTCGGAGACGAGTTCGACGCCCTTGATTTTGCCAACGAATTCATCAACGCGTAAAATTGGCGATTCAGTCAGTCGATCGACATTGATGACTTCCTGCGTTCCGGAAACGTCAGGTTTGATCACTTCTCGCTGGGCAACGACTCAAACAGCCTCCATTTCAATCGATGCTTGTTCCAATTCAAAATTTACCGTGATTGTGCGGTCGATATTGACGAGAACCTGTTCCATCTGGAGCGGCGTGTAACCAATCATCGTCGCTCTGATGTTATAAATGTTCGGCGATACATTAAGAATGACGAAACGGCCGTCCGCGTCGCATGAGGCTCCTTGCTTATTTTCGACTTGAACAACTTTCCCATTATCCCAGATGCTTTCGATCATGACGTTTGTTCCCGGAAGCGGTGCACCGGTCGTTTTATCCGTCACACGCCCTACAATTTTTCCATAATCAGCCCATGCACTTCCAAAAAGACTCAAGGGGAGGTTTTACAATGTCAATAATTGGCTAATCTTGACCATCAAGACGTTGTCTCCGATGCTTCCGAACAACCGTTTGGTGTCTTTTGGAAGATCGAATCGTTTGAAGGTTTCATAATCCGTAAGGCATTGAGACCACACAAAATACACGACCGAACCGGTCATATATTCCCAACGAAGGACGAGATTTGACCGAAATTGCTTATAATTAAAGTCTTCTTGTCCGCGGAAAGAATAATCGGTGATGCCATCTTTTGGTTTAGATATTGCTTGGCGGAATTCTGATCGGTCGCCGAACCAATTTACACCCACGTATCATTGAATTTTTCTCCGGTGAACTTACTTATCTTTCATCAATAACTATGACCGTTTATGGAATTCTCACTGGTCGCGACACGAAACACTTCGGTATTGTTTAAAATGATGTACATGGCTATATTTACTTCCGGTTATTTACAAAGAACTATTATCCGATGCTTTTTCAGAAAGGGATTCTTCATGGCAGTAATCGGCATCGATCTCGGCGGGACAAAATCCGCGGCCGCAATATTTGACGAAAGCGGGCAAATCATTCATCGTAACATCTCGCCTTTAGATAAACGAACCGGCGGCGAAGTCGGTAAACTGATCCTGAACCAAATCGCTTCACTCAGACAATACGCCGCCGAAAAACGAGAAGATATTCGCGCAATTGGCGTTTCCGTTCCCGGAATTTATTATGCAACGACCGGAAAAGTCTGGGCTCCAAATATTCCTGACTGGACGGATTACCCACTTCTGTACGAATTGACTTCGAATCTGAACGATTCTTCAATTCGTATCAAAATCGACAGCGATCGCGCAGCGTACATTCTGGGCGAAACATGGCAAGGTTGCGCCAAGGGTTGCCGGAACGCTATCTTTGTTGCCGTCGGAACAGGCATTGGCGCGGGCATTCTCATCGACGGAAAAATCCTACGAGGAAGCCGAGATATTGCCGGAGCTACAGGGTGGATGGCATTGGACAAACCATTCAGACAGGAATATGTTTCCTGCGGTTGCTTTGAATACCACGCTTCGGGAGAAGGCATCGGCAAGGTCGCGCGTGAACTGCTCATAAAAAATCCGGACTATTCCGGCGTTCTTCGACAAAAACCGATCGATGAAATTAAATCTTACGACGTTATCGTTGCCTATTCTTCAGGCGACCCGATTGCTAAGCAGACAATCGATTCCGCCATCGAATTCTGGGGAATGGCAGTTGCCAACTACGTCAGTTTATTTAACCCGGAAAAAATCATCTTCGGTGGTGGCGTGTTCGGTCCCGCGGCGCAATTCATCGACCGAATTCGGGCAGAAGCACTAAAATGGGCGCAACCGATCAGCATTCATCAGGTCTGCATCGAAGCCAGTATTCTCGGCGGTGACGCCGGTCTAATCGGCGCTGGACGATTGGCACAATTGGAGATCGAATCCGATAATTGAGATGAATACAAAATTTCTAACCTTATCAATAAGGATTTATGTATAACAGAAAATTAGTATTTTGGGCGGCATGTCTCGGCATGTTGCTGTTTGGGATTGTGATGATTTCATTGGGAACCATCAATACCTTTTTGACGGAAAAATTCCAACTCGATCAACAGACCGTCGGCTCGTTAGCCGCTTTGTTGCCATTTGGGATTCTTGCGGGTTCACTGATTTTCGGCCCGATTTGTGATCGTTACGGCTATAAAGGACTTCTGATAATTTCAACGATCCTAATTCTTATCGGTGTCGAAATAATTGCTTTTGCAAAGAGTTTTTCAGTACTTCGATACGCATTTTTTCTGATCGGATTCGGCGGCGGAATAATCAACGGCGGAACGAATGCGGTCGTCTCCGACATCAGCGCCGAAGAAAAGGGCGCAAAACTGAGTTTACTGGGCGTATTTTTCGGAATCGGCGCGCTCGGAATGCCGGTTTTGGTCGGCGCGCTGAGTAAATATTTTTCAACAGAACGAATCGTGATGTGCGTCGGATTGCTGATCGTCGTGCCAATCGTTTTTTTCTCGCTGGTTCGTTTTCCCGAACCGAAACACAACCAAGGTTTTCCGCTTAAACAAGGACTCGGCTTGCTGAAAAACGGCACACTTATTCTCTTCGGCATCATCCTGTTTTTCGAAAGCGGCATGGAAGGAATGGTCAGCAACTGGTCAACGACTTATCTGGAAAAACATCTGTTCCTAACGTCAAAAGACGCTTTATATGCGCTCTCTTTTGTCATGCTGGGAATGACGGTTTCGCGGATTTTCCTCGGATATTTATTGACAAAAGTGCGAGATTACATCATCTTGCTTGTCTGCATCGTAATTATTATTTGCGCCGCGTTGATATTGAGATTTGCCGGCTCATTTCAAGTGGCAATCATCGGATTGACGTTGTTCGGCGTCGGTTTCTCACCGGCTTTCCCAGTACTTTACGGATACGCCGGAAATTTGTACGCACAATACTCCGGAACAGCCTTCAGCATTATCCTAACGATCGCTTTACTGGGAAATACGTTCCTTAATTATTCAATCGGCGTTATTTCCGATAACTATGGAATCGAACATTACCTGACCGTCATTTTAATCAGTGCTGTTATCATGCTGATTTTAGTCGGGTTGATCACTAAGCGAACCTTGTCAAAATTAAAAATATAAAAGTAAAGGAATCGAAATCATGCAGTTAGCAAAAGAATGGCTGAATAACGCCAAAACCATTATGGAGAGAATTGATAACACACAAATGGAAAGCATCCAGAAAGCCGCCGATGTGATGGCTGATACCATCGAATCAGGCCGATGGGTTCACACGTTCGGTTGCGGACATGCGACACTGCCAATTGAAGAAATGTATCCACGTATCGGTGGATTCGTCGGTTTTCATCCGATGATCGAACTCCCACTCACCTTCTTCACAAACATTGTCGGTGGCATGAGCGTCCATCAGTTTGTATTTCTCGAACGCGTCGAAGGTTACGGCATCGAAATCATGAAAGGATACAATTTTGATCCGCGCGACTGTATGTGGGTTTTCTCGCACACTGGAATTAATAATGTCAATATCGACATCGCACTGGAAGCAAAAAAACGCGACATGACTGTCATCGCATACGGATCGGCGGCAGAAGCAAAAGGTAAACAAACGCGTCATTCCTGCGGAAAGACGATTTTTGACATCGCCGACATCGTAGTCGATACATGCGTTCCGATTCAGGATGCGTCGGTCACTTTAAAAAATCACTACGATAAAATCGGTCCTGTATCGACAATTGCATTCGTCACAGCAGTCTGGATGACGGTGACGACTGTCGCGGAAATTCTCGCAGACCGCGGAGTCAAACTTTACATTCACCCATCGCATAACGCCCCCGGCGACACGACAGCAAAGGAAAGGTTATCGGAAGCACTTGCAGTGTATAAAAAAAGAATCGCAGGCGTCTGAATTTTCACCGTATTCCAAAAGAAAACGTCTTTGGAAATTCCAAAGAATTTTGATACGAAAAGGAAGATCATATAGTGAGTAATTTGCCGAAAAAAGCCATGGAGTTCTTGAAAAATCCCCTGATTAACGATTCGTTTTACCGGTTAAATCTCGGCATCACCAAATGCTATTTATTGAAATGCACAGACGGTTATTTGCTGATCGATACCGGATACAAACATAAATTCCGCAAATTTATTCGGGAAATTCACCGCGTCGGCGTCAAAATTGTCGACATCAAATATATCCTTTTAACGCATCACCACGATGATCATGCCGGTTTTGTCGCGGAAATGCGAACTTATACGAACGCACGGCTCATCATTCATGAAGAGTCCGCCCCTGCATTGCGAAAAGGTGAATCAGAAAATACGATGCAACCGATCAATCGCCGAATCAAAAAACTGTTCCCGATTTTCCGCCTCTTACACCCCGACTTCAAATTTCCACAAGTCTTTTTAAAAGAGGACGATATTCTGATCGCCAAAAATGACGACGAAATGCTGAGAACCATCGGAATTCATGGGCAAATCTTAATGACGCCGGGACATTCGCACGATTCTATGTCGGTTTTAATGGATGATGGAAGTGCATTCGTCGGTGATCTCGCAATGAACTTCCTCAAATGGACAGGCATTCGCTATCGACCGATCTATTATGAAAACATCGGCCAGGTTTTCGATAACTGGAAAAAAGTCGTGGATGCGGGAGCGAAGACGATTTACCCAGCGCATGGCAAACCGTTCCCAGCGGTAAAACTCATCGCATCGAAGTGGTACAAACTATATCGAAATCAAATCGATAGTAAGAACGCGCCTGCTGATCAACAGGCTGGTCCACCAAGTCGTTAGACGTCTGACTAACTTTCAGCTTTTCAGGAAGGAATAAAAACTTTCCCGCCAATTATTGTTTTCCAAACGGATAAGTCCGGATTCAGCAAAACGATGTCGGCGTCTTTACCAGTTTCAAGTGAACCTTTCCGGTCGTCGATCCCCAGTAATTTCGCAGGATGGATTGTCACAGTGTCGATCGCTGTTTTTAAATCACACCCTGTAAATCGCATAAACCTTTTAGCGATTTCAAATACACTGAGAGCGGTGCCGATGAGTGTTCCATCCAGATAAGTGGCGGCACCATTCTTCGACTCATATTCTTTGCCATTGTAGATATACCGACCGTCCGGCAACCCCATCGCCTGAATTCCGTCGGTGATACAGATGCATCGCTCCTTACCTAAAATCCGGTAAAGCATATCGACAATTGCCGGATGCAGATGAACGCCATCACCGATAATTTGAGCGGTAATCGTTTCGGACTCGAATATCGCCGTCAGCGGACCCGGAAACCGGTGGTGTAACGGCGGCATCGCATTAAAAATATGGGTAACATGATTAATCCCGAGATCAAATCCCGTGCGGGCTTCCTCATAACTGGCGTTTGAATGTCCAAACGATGGGATGATATTAGCATCTATCAGTTGACGAATGATAGGATGATTTCCAGCAATTTCCGGCGCGATTGTCATCATTTTTAGATTTTTTCCGGTGATTTCAAGAATTTCGTCGAGTGAATTTCCCTTCGGCGGGTAGATACTCCGGATCGAAATGCCGCCACATTTGACCGGATTGATGAATGGTCCTTCGAGATGAATACCGAGAATCGTGGCTCCGCTGAGATTTTTGCCAACATTTTGGGCAACAACACGCAAGTGATGATTCTTTTCACATGGCTTGACAACGGTTGTCGCGAGGAAGCCGGTGATTCCCAGACGCGCCAATGTACGAGACATGGTTTTCAAAGATTCATCGGTTCCATCCAGAATATCCGCACCGCCCGCGCCCTGAATGTGAATATCAATCAGTCCCGGAATCATTGTTCGGCCGCCGGCATCGATCTCATGCTGAAAATGCTCACTTTCGGAAAAATTGCCGAACGCCGCGATTTTCCCATCACGGATAGCAACGTCGGTGAGTACGCCGGGATTCTCAGCGTCATAAAGTTTGCATTTGCGAATTAATAGTTGATTTTTCATAATTTCCCTAACTCTAAAACATTTCGTTTATTTTGACAAAGCGATAGCCCTTCGATATCAGAATATCCAGCAGTCCGCCGAGTCGATTATAGAATTTTTCCGTCCTTTCGGGATGCGTCCCAATATGCGTCAGCAGAAAAAAACCGTTTAGCCCGTTTGGGTCTTCCTTCTCATAGTCCAGAATACTTTGAAAGATTGCATGGTTTGATCGGTAGTTCTTCATCGATGGAATTGTATAATCGGCGCTGGAAAGCGTTCCCGGCGTGTAGTTGATTAACGTAATGCCCATCTGCTTTGCCCACACCGTTACCGAATCATTGTACCATTCGTATGGAGGCATAAAGTAACGATGTTTCTCATCGATTCCGAAGCGCTCCATTTCTCGGTAATTATCTAAAAGGTCCGATTGAAATTGCGCCTGATCAACCAACAGTGAATCACGTTTTTCCCATGAGCAATAGAGCAAATGTTTGTCCGAGTGCGGACCGAGATAATGTCCCGCATGAACGAGTTTCTGGATTAATTCCCATATTCCTGCGTTCCGGTAAAAGTCGCCTGTGAAAAAGAAAGTCGCCCGGATATTCCGTTCTTTCAGCGTATTCAAAATAATTTCACCGCCGTCATAAAAATCAGCACCTGTAAAAATCAGCGCAATGGTTTTTACCGACCTGTCACCGCGTACGATTCCACCGCAGGCATAAGAATATTTCCCTTCATTTTTTGGACTCTGCACAAACAAACCGAATGAGCCGCAAAGCGCAAATATGATCAATCCGAAATATATCAGAAGTAAATTTTTGCTGTATCTTATCATTTATTCCCTTTAGTTTCTGTTTGCATTAAGTGTTTCGGCAATGTGCACATTTCTTATAAATGTAATCAGTTTTACGGTTTTTTCCCATTCCAACTTCTGGCCCCGTCGATTTAAATTTTATATGAGGCAACCTTTGATCACTTTATCTCGTCTTACAAACGTTTTTTCAATACAATAACAGGGAATAAAATGAATTTTAGGGCAACGTTAATTTTCTTCACGATTTCCATCATCGCTTTTGCTAAACCAAAACCCGACACGACTTCATCGGACGTAACCGTGAAAACCGTTTTGGCTGTCCGGAAAGACGCCGAGCCGATAACGATCGATGGAAGAATGACTGAATCCGCGTGGAGTTTGGCACCGGAAGGTAAAGCGTTCATTCAGCGCGATCCAGATGAAGGAAAATCTTCGACCGAAAGAACAACTTTTAAAGTACTTTATGACGATCGGAATTTGTATATCTGCGTCGTGGCATACGATTCAGAGCCATCAAAAATCCGCGGTATGCTGACGAGACGCGATACCGATTCGCCCTCTGATTGGATCGGGATTTCGATTGACAGCTACAACGATAACCGAACGGCGTTTGAATTTGGCATAAATGCCGCTGGCGTCAAATACGACGTTATGCGCTTTGACGACGAATCTCAAGACTTCAACTGGGACGCAATCTGGGACGGAGCGTCAAATATTGATTCAGCTGGCTGGATCGCTGAGTTCAGGATTCCTTTCAAAGAACTACGTTTTTCAGATGATAATAACGACGGCTGGGGTATTAATTTCATGCGGATTATATCACGAAAAAACGAGGAAACATACTGGGTTTCGATCCCCAAAAATGAATCCGGCTGGGTTTCTCACTATGGACGGCTAACCGGGATTTCTTCTATACCAAAGCAAAAACGGATTTACATTGCGCCATATCTGACCGCAGGATCGACGACATCTCAAGATTTAGTCACGGAAATTCATTCGGAAAAATATGACCGCGCCAGTAACATCGGCGCTGACATCAAATATGGATTGACCAACAATCTGACACTGGACATGACGATAAATCCGGACTTCGGACAAATAGAAGCCGATCCCGGCGAATTCAACCTGACTGCTTTTGAATCGTACTTACCGGAGAAACGACCGTTTTTTACCGAAGGAAACAATATTTTTAGTTCCAAGTTAGGATTTGGAGATGGCGACGAATCGCTAACGTCACTTTTCTACTCGCGGCGCGTCGGCAGAGCGCCTCACCGCGTTCTCGCAGATGAAGACGATAACGACACAACTTGGACAGAGGATCCAAAAATGACAAGCATTCTCGGCGCCGCAAAAGTTACCGGAAAAACGATAAATGGCTGGTCGATTGGGTTAATCAATGCGATAACCGACAAGGAAGTCGGAAAATTCATCTATCAATCCGGACGCACGGAATGGGAAACTATCGAACCTTTGACAAATTATTCGATTTTGCGATTTCAGAAAGATTTCCGAAACGGGCAAACGACTATCGGCGGAATGGCGACCGCAACACTTCGAAAAATCGACAACCCGAACCTCGAATTTCTCCACGATAGAGCATTGACTTCCGGGATCGACTTCTCGCACCAATTCCTGAATCACCGCTACATGATCGAAGGCACTTTTTCCGCATCGAATATTCACGGCCGCCCTGAAGCTATTCTTCAAACACAATTAAGTCCTCGACGATATTTCCAACGACTCGATGCGCGTCATGTGAGAATTGATAGTTCGCGGACGTCATTGACCGGTACGGCATATAAGTTTACTTTGGAAAAAACCGGCGGTAAACACTGGCAATGGGCAACAGGCGTTTTATCCTACAGTCCCGAATTCGAAATCAACGATGTTGGATACATTCGGCAGGTTGATCAAACATTGGAATTTGAATGGATAGGTTATTCCGAAAGAACGCCGGGCAAATGGTATCGTAATTACAATTTTAACATCTCGCAGTGGAACATTTGGGATTATGAACCGAAATATTTGGGATGGGGATCCAGCACGAATTTTTCCATCGAATTCTTAAACTATTGGGAAGCATGGTGCGGAGTACAAAATAACAGCAGGGGAATTTCTAACGACGCCCTTCGCGGCGGTCCATCTTTTCTTGTGCCGGGGAGAACCAACTTCTGGTTAGGTGTCAATTCCGACTCCCGGAAAAAAATCTTCGGCGAATTAAAATTTAGCGGTTGGAGCACCACCGACCAATCTGTTGGGATGACCATCTCGCCAGAACTCGTATTCCGCCTAACAACAAATCTGAAAGCCACATTGAACCCAACCTTCCAAAGTGAATACGATTCATGGAGATGGGTTGATAATGTTGAAGATGCCACTGGCAATCGTCATTATATATTCGCGGAAATGCACCAGAAAACATTTTCCTGTATCGTCCGGCTGGATTTCACATTGACGCCGAATCTTTCTGTCCAATTCTATGGCGAGCCATTCCTGACGGCAGGCAATTACCAGAATTTCACCGAAGCCGCTTATCCGCGCATGGGGCATTTTCAGGATCAATTCAGAGATTTTTCGTCCAACGAGGTCACCTATTTCCCAAACGACAAACAGTTTGGCGTTGATAATGATTCCGACGGTTCTTATGAATATCGATTCAGTAAACCGGATTTCCATTACAAACAATTCCGGTGCAATCTGGTAATCCGGTGGGAATATCTACCCGGTTCGTTGCTCTATTTAGTCTGGTCAAATGGATTAACAAACGCTAACGGCACCGGAACGTTCGATTTAAGGCACGATATCCGCGAGTTATTTTCCACTTCGCCAGAAAATGTGTTGATAGTGAAATTGAGTTACTTGTTAAACCGATAAACGCGACACGATATACATCCCTCAAAGGGTCCGGAGAAATTCGGACCCATTCTACTTTCACTCCAATATTTTTCAGGAATGACTTTTCCCAAACGCTTGAAAATTGTGTCCCAAAAAACGGTTTTTCCTCTTGAATATTTATCGAAATATCGGTAGCATAGGTTTGTTCATTTTGAAAACCATGAAACTATAAAAAATATGAAAACCTTTCCTCCGCTCCAACCTCAGCCACTTAGATTGGTCAATTCTATCCAACATTATTCGTGGGGCATGCGCGGAGAGTCTGCATTCATTCCAAAACTTCTCAACATTCCGGCGGAATTGAACACGGCGTACGCCGAACTTTGGATGGGCGCAAATTCCAGCGCTCCTTCAAGAGTTTTGCTGGGCACTTCCCAAATTCCGCTAACAAAGTTGATTCGTCAATATCCCCAGGAAATCTTAGGACCGCAAGTCGTATCTCACTTTGGAAAACAGTTGCCATTTTTGTTCAAAATCCTCTCCGCCGGAGAAGTTCTGTCAATTCAGGCTCATCCAGATAAAAAACAGGCAGAAGCGATCCATCGAATCGACCCAAAACATTATCCCGACGATACCCATAAACCAGAAATTGCCATTGCGTTGGACGAACTGACAGCGCTTGTTGGTTTTAAAAATACGGCCGAGATTCTCTCGGTGCTGAAAAATTATCCCGAAATATCCGGCTTCATAGGACACGAGGTCGTATCATTTTTTCAGTCGAAGTCAAACAAGCCGGAAGTCAGGCAACAATTTCTCTCCACTTTCTTTCAATTTTCGATCAAAAAAAGAAGCGAGTTGTCTAATTCGATTGATTATCTCGAACGCCGTCTGTTGACTCTTTCCGCACAGACCGAAACGGAATCCCTCTTTCTGAAATTGCGAAAGAAATATCCCGGATCAGATATCGGACTGTTTGGACTTTTTTTCCTGAACCTGATTCATCTGAAAACCGGCGAAGCGATTTTCTTGCCGGCTGGCGTTCCGCATGCTTATGTATATGGTAACATCGTTGAGTGCATGGCAAATTCGGATAATGTTGTCCGCGCCGGACTAACGCCTAAGTTTCAAGATGTACCGACGTTGATCAATATTCTTGATTATTCAGAAAAAAATGTTTCGATACTAACCGACGATAAGAACGCAGAACGCTTTACATATTCGACACCCGCTGATGAGTTTGCCGTCCAACGGTATCGGCTCTCGCTTAACAAGTCAATATTCGTTCAAAAGCCTCAAACACCGGAAATTTTGATCTGCATTGACGGCAAAGCCGATCTCCTCTTTCCAATTAACGGTTCGATACAAGCAATGCGCCTTAAAACCGGGGACTCGGTTCTTGTCCCGGCCGTCTTGGAACGTTACGAATTAAAAACTGCCGAACGATCTGTTATTTTCTCCGCTTCAACACCGCAATCCTCTTTCTAAACACTTCTGGAGAATAATTCATGTGGTATTTAATTTCCCTACTTTCCGGCTTTTTCATGGCAACCGCCGACGCTTACACTAAAAAGGAATCCGCCCGCACACAGGCCGTCGTGTTGTCATGGATCCGCGAAGCCTATGCGCTTCCATTTCTATTGCCGATTCTCGCTTTTATCAATATTCCACCGATTGACTGGACGTTCATTGGCGCTATGGCAATTTGCGTCATCATCGATTTAATCTCGACCTTCCTATACATGCGCGCTTTGCAAATTGCTCCACTTTCTTTGACGGTTCCATACCTTGGATTATCGCCGTTATTTCTTCTCGTAATTCCGACCCTCTTTCTCGGCGAAACTCTTTCGCTTGCCGGAGTTCTTGGCGTGATTCTTATCTCGATTGGAACATACCTGTTACAAATCGACCGCGCGAAGTACGGACTATTTGAACCATGGCTGGCAATTTTTAAAAACCGCGGTTCGTTATACATGTTTATCGTCGCGATTTGTTACGCAGTCACCGCAACGCTTGGAAAATTGGCGATCCAGCATTCTTCGCCGCTTTTCTTTGCCACCGTTTACTTCTTCCTGCTAACCGTTGGATTTACACCGTTTGCGCTAATTACTAATAAGGGAAAAATCAAACCATTATTTCAATTCCCGATAGAACGAATACGAATCGGTTTGGCAATGGCCTTGATGGCTATTCTCCACTTTACCGCCATTGGAATGATTCAGGTCGCTTATATGATTTCTCTGAAACGACTTTCGCTATTGTTTGTAATTTTATATGGATGGTGGTTTTTTAATGAGAAAAACATCCGTGCGCGACTCGTTGGAGGGACAATTATCATTATCGGCGCGGTGTGCATCGCGTTCGCATAGCCGCACCTGAAAAATTTTATATCGTAAAAATCGGAATCCTTCGTCCAACTACAACACTCACGCCAAGTTCACGCGCTCGTTCGATAAAGCCGTGATATATTTTGTGTGAAACGAAGACAAATCCTTTTGCATTCAGAAGTTTGACCGTTTGCTGAAAAGATTTCAATTCCATGAATGAGTCGTGCGTAATCGGATACGAAAAACACTGGAAAATATAGAGCGTGCTTCCTTTCATCATTGCAATATCGATCAGATTTTCGCTTTTATTGCCAAGAGGAAGAGATTCTTTATCAAGTCGGACATCTAACCGGACATCGTCGTACTGGCTCTTATGCACCCGGAGGAAAACCATTTCACGGAGCCAGCCGCCGTTTAGTAAATATTCCTCGGGATTTTTGAAAATCTCAACCACTTTTTGACCGGCTCCGCCGCCAAATTTGCATTTCATTCGATCTTGCTCAGCATCATATTCGATCAAAAATTTTATCCTTCCATCATCATAATCCCATTTTACACTTTGTTTGACATTGCCCATTTTAATCCATTCATCACGGATTTTATCAATATGAGGAACCAAATTATCGATATGTACCGCAATGAAATAGGTCAGCGGGCTTCTCCTTCCGATCTCAGGATCAAAACGAGTTCCGTAGGTCATTTTGATACCTTGTAGCGCGATGAACTCATTCACAGTCAGCGCTGCTATCTGATAATATTTCGATTCGCCTAAACCAATATTGATAATCTTGAAGTGATGCGTATCGATGTAGAAGACCTCTTTATTGGCTTTTCGAAAAACATCCGCCGCCAGAACCGCCTGCAGGCGATCTCCGCCAGTAACATTCAGCAAAATCTCATGCTCTGGATAATCACGAAGAATAGCCTGACAAATTTTGACAAAAGAATTGACATCATCGGAGAGAATTTCGCGCGTCTCAAACATAGGCGCCATGTAAGTTGCGACAGCCGCTTCGATTTGTTGAGCGATAGTTTTCTGATGTGGTGTCCGAAGCCATACGACGGCATCCGGCTTTTTAAGTACCAAGCCCAGAAAGCCATTGATCGGCGAATCATCCAGGAGGCAAACTTCCAACAAAGGCATCTTTAACTCCTTTTTTTCTGTTTTTCACACTGTCCAAACGCCTTAAAACTTATTAACACTTAAATTTACAAATAAATTTTTCTTTATCAAGAACGGATTTTCATTTCCTCCTGAAAAGACAAAAAAATAAGCGGCTTCCGTTTTTGGAAACCGCTTATCTTGGATATAAGATTGACGAGATGTCTATTTTATTGCAGGTTGCTGATAACGGAATATCTTTCCTTCGTAATTTTTCAGGATAACTTCATTATCGTTAATCTCCTGCAGATATTCAGGAAGGAGCGGGATCTTCCCGCCACCGCCTGGCGCATCGATAACAAAGTGCGGAACGGCCATGCCAGATGTCCATCCGCGAATCGCTTTGATGATCTCCAATCCTTTCTCGACTCGGGTTCGAAAGTGTTCCGTCCCATAAACCATATCCGCCTGATAGATATAGTAGGGTTTGACGCGAGTGGCTAACAATTTTTGCATGAGTTTTTTCATCACTGCCGGATCATCGTTGACGCCTTTGAGTAGAACAGTTTGACATCCCAACGGGATTCCCGCATCGGCAAGACGCCCCAGCGCTTTCACGGCAATCGGCGTCAGTTCGTCCGGATGATTGAAATGTACGTTTATATAGAGTGGATGATATTTCTTCAGTATTTTAACTAGTTTACTGGTGATTCTTTGTGGCAGGTAACACGGAACGCGCGAGCCGATTCGGAGAATCTCAATATGTTTGATTCCCCGAAGCCTTGACAAGATATTTTCGATCTGCTTATCGCCAAGAACCAGTGGATCGCCACCCGAAATGATAACGTCCCGGATTTCAGGATGGCTAGCAATATATTTGATTCCCTGATCGATAAATTTTAAACTGATTTTGGTCGGATCGCCGACTTTCCGCTTTCGGGTACAAAACCTACAGTAGGAAGCACAATCATGCGAAACCAAAAACAGACATCTGTCAGGATAACGATGTACGATACTGGGAACGGGCGAATCCTTTTCCTCGCAAAGCGGATCAGAAAGCAGTTGATCCTGATGAAGTTCTGCCAGGTCGGGCACAACCTGTTTATAAATTGGGTCACCTTTTTCCTTGATTAGCGATAAATAATAAGGATTGATTTTGATATCGAACACCTTATCCAATCCCTTCAACTCTTCGATTGGGACGTTCAATTTCTCCGAGATTTCTTCGATGGTTGTCAGACTTTTCTTTAGTATTTTTTGCCACTGCTCCATGGCTGTTTCGGCTCCTATTCTTTTTCTTTGGGTTTAAAATATTTGACAAAAATAACGCGATCATCGCCTTCACGGTAAAAATCCTTGATCTGAGCGGCAATCGTATAGCCGTTTCGCAAGTAAAATCCGCGGGTCGGTAAATACTTTTCGACCGAGGAGGTTTCTATAATGATCAATCTGCCGACTTTTCTGGAAACCTCACCTTCGACAAATTGAAGCAATTGTTTACCAATTCCCTGATTTTGGCAAACCACATCAACGACAATCCAGTAAAGATCAAAGGTTCCAACCGTTGCCGGGGTTGGTCCGTAGCATACATAACCGACAATAGAATCCGTTTCGTCTGTTGCCACGTGAATTTTGTAATCCTTTTGTTCTTTTTGATTCAAGCAGACGTCGATGAGTTCCATCGCCACATTCACCTCTTCCGAAGAAAACATGCCGGTATGCTCGATTATATGAAGAAGAACCGGCCGGTCTTCCGGTTTAATTGAACGAATGTTAATCATGATCCTTTCTTTTCATTGCCGTGTCAATCTGTGTTGCCACGAATTCATCATAGGAAATTCCCGACGCTTTCAGCGCTTTAACATATCCCGCCGCGGGAGAAATGTCGGGATTCGGATTGTATTCAAGAATGTAAATCTCACCCTGCGCGTCCATCCGAAAATCGATTCGCCCATAACCGTTTCCGCCCATTAACGCATATACCCGAAGCGCAAGCGATTGCAGACGGTCTTCCGTCGTGGAATCCAACATCGCCGGACAGATGGAAGGCGTCTTTTGGTAGATGGGATCATTTTCGTACCATTTGGCATCATAACTTGCGATATGCGGCAGATTGGCATCCAGCGCATCGAAAAGTATTTCCGATGGTGGCAGAGCAACAGGTGAACCGTTTTCCAGAATGCCGACGGCAAATTCCCGTCCGTCAATAAACCGTTCAACTAAAATCTCCTGACGGTATCTTTGCAATAACCGTTCGACCGAGATTTTCAATTCATCCAAATTGCGGATCACGGCATTCCGATCGATACCAATACTCCCGTCTTCTCTCGAGGGTTTGGCAATCAATGGAAATTGTAATTGCGTTATCACGGGTATATCGGAAAATGTTTCATATTCGGGAGTCATTAGACCGTTCGTCACAAGCATTTGTTTGGTCAGGACTTTATTTTGAGCAGTTCCAATCGTCAGCGCATGGTTTCCGGTGTACGGAATACTCAGAAGTTCCCAAATTCCGGCGATGAACATCTCATGCTGAGTGTTTCCGCGAAATCCTTCGCACAGGTTAAAAATGACGTCTGGTTGGAACGTAATGATCGTTTGAATATCCGAAGTCAGGTTCTTCAGCGGTAGAACGAGGATTTGATGCCCAAGTCTCTCCAGCGACTGCGAAACGGCATCCGCTTCGTCTTTGACACCGGCTTCTGATAAAAATTCGACATTCTCCGGATCAGAGACGTCATCAAAAGAATTATAGACGACTGCGACTTTTTTTCGTTGTTCTTCTTCGGCAGTCATTATCGGATGCCGTACCTCGCGGCGGATATGTCAAGGACTCGGTTGAGCATTTGTGAATACGAATAGCCAGCAGTTCGCGCGGCTTTGGGAAAGCAGGAATTCTCTCGTGGATCGGGAAGTATTCCCGGAAGCGGATTCAATTCGAGTACATTCGGAACGCCGTCCGCGTCCAAACGCACGTCGATCCGGCACCAATCGCGAATGTTTAAAACCTGATAAGCGCGTTTGACCGTTTTTTCTATCGACGCTCGCAATTCGGAAGAAATCTTCGCCGGACACTCAAAAATATCCAGTGGTTTTTCAGGAGTATCCCACACCCACTTCGCTTCGTATGAATAGATCGCCTGCGCTTCTTTCGGTAGATGAGAAAAATTCACCGAGATAATCGGTAGAACATCGACTTCATAACCATTCCCCCAAAGAGCGACGGTAAACTCACGCCCCGGTAAAAATTCCTCAACGATTACCGGTTGCTGATATTTGTCGAAGTTATCCCTCACGATTCGCCTTAACGATTCATAATCTTGGGCAACAGAATTGTTAAAAATTCCTTTACTGCTTCCTTCTGAGATCGGTTTGACGATTGATGGAAAAGAAATACTGTTTTCCGGAAATTCCTGATCGGGAAAAATCATCCAGAACCGCGGATTCGGAACACCGTAATAACTTAAAATTTCCTTGGAACGGGCTTTATTCAGGCAAATCGCCAGCGTCAGCGGGCCTGAACCCGTGTACGGCAGACCTAACCGCTCGCACATCAACGGGACATAAGACTCGCGCATGTCTCCAAATAATCCTTCGGCAACGTTAAAAACCAATTGCGGTCTGGCTTTTTCTAATCGTCGCATGACCGAATCGTCGCTTTCGAAGCCTACGACCTCATGTCCGTTTTCTTTGAATGAATTGATGATTGAATGTATCGTCCGAAGGCTATCACCTTCGGCAAAAAGGTCGGGAGGGATATCTTCGTCGTCCAGATCGGAGACGAAGCGTTTTGTGTACTCCTTCCCTAAACCTTTTTTTGTACTATAAGTGACAGCGATCTTCATTTTTGTCGCGGTGAATTTAAGTATATTTTCACAGAAAGAAAGAAATATTTTTATGAATTATGAAAAAAATTATGCTCACTAAATATACAACCGGAAGCATAAATTATTTCAATGGTACAATATATTTGACCATCAGGATAAAATGGCAAACACTGCCAAGAATCACAAACAAGTGGAAAATTTCATGAAAGCCAAAGACAGGCGGAAAAGGATTCGGCCATTTTCTTGAATATATAACGGCGCCAATTGTATAGAAAAGTCCACCTAATAATAACCAAGTCAACGCCGTCAAACCTACGGCATGTAATAGCGGAACCAGTGCAATCATAGCCAGCCACCCCATTAAAACATAAATCGCCGCCGTGAGCCGACGAGGCGCTTCCATCCAAACAGTTTTTAGAACGATTCCAGCAATCGCCGTTGCCCAAACCAATCCAAACAGAGTCCAGCCCCATCCGCCGCGAAGCGGGATTAAACAAATCGGCGTGTAGGTCGAAGCAATAAAAATGAAAATCATCATATGATCGATCCGTCGGAGTCGAAGTGTATTCTTCTCGGATAAATTTAGCCAGTGATAAACTGTGCTTGCGGTATAGGACAACAGCATTCCGGCTCCATAAATCGAAAAACCGACAATATGCCACGGCTTTGCCGGATGGCTGGAGCGAACGATAAGAAAAACCAGCGCGGCGATAGACGCCAACACGCCAAGGAAATGCGTGAATCCACTGATAGGATCTTTAAGTTTTTTCATTTTGAATATTCCTTCTAAAAGCCAATAGCAATTGGCAAATTTAACAACAGATTACTGTCTGATATCGAATGCCTTTTGCAGAGTTCTGAAATAGGACGGCTCGTCTGCAAACGTATCATAAGAAAAGAAAACCACATTTCGGAAACCGCTTGATAGACTAATCATTGTCTTTGCCACTGCATCAAATTTGTTTTGGTTATAAACACCGATTCCCATCCATATTTTACTTTTTGGAATGGATGGATCAATTTTCAGCGTGATAGTTTCAAACCTATCAGCGTTTCTCGAATAATTCATCGGAACTGCAAAATCGATCCAATCGTTTTTCAACCAAGTTTCCCAATCCTGAAAGAAGTGATTTCTCGCTTCGAAGGGATCAGGTTTGACGGCGGCGCTCAGTTCAACAGGTTTTTGTAATGTTGCCAGAGACTCGCGGATACCGCGTATCAATTCGTTGACACCTTCTCTACGAAATTCGCTCCATTCATCTAAAGTATGTTCCAGCACTTGATCATCCCAACCGGCATAAAATGATTTATTAGATATAGATAGAAGAATCGGATCGACACCATTTTTCTGCTTGAATCGAAACCGAGCCTGTTCGTTGAAGTCATAAGTATTTTTCGGATAGCGAACGTAATCTAAATGCACGCCGTCAATTGGATATTTCTGTACCAATTCCGAAATGATTTGAATGAGATGAAGCCTAACTTCGGGAACGAGTGGTGAAAGATAAATGCCTTCCGTTCCGTTTTTCCTGAATTCGTCAGATGAACGATCGATATCCCGAATTCCATTTGCATCGATCGCACACCATTCAGGATGTGCCCAGAAAAGATGTTCGCGGCTTTTCGGTCTATCATCCGAAGACCATAACAAATAAACGTTCAACCAAGCATGAACTTTCAACCCGTAGGCATGAGCGGCGACAAGAGCATAATCGAGCGGATCAAAGTCACTTCCGTTTAGGCGGTCGGCTACCGGCGCAATTTTCGAGCGATAATAAGCGTCACCACGACCTCTGACTTGTATAAAGATATCGGTAAATCCGTTAATTGATGCAAATTCTACAAAGCGATCGATACTTTTCTTATCTATCATCTGATTACGAACGACCCACAAGCCGAGATGATGTTCCTGCGGAAAGAGATGAGAAAAATTCGCCAAAATAAAAAGAAAGAGGGCAGTGAGTATCACTGCCCAACGGTTATTTCGCCGATCGTTATGCAATCGGAAATCCGCTTTTATTCTCCCTGCTTCTCGGCTTTTGGAGCCGGAGCGGGAATTTCTGTTATTTCCTTAACTTCGGTGGTAACTCTCTTTTCTCTTTTGGCGGATTCTTTTTTAGACGGCTTTGCCGGTTTCTTTTCTTCGGCTGGTTTTTTATAATCGACAAACTCGATAAGCGAAACCGCGGCGGCGTCATTGTCGCGAAATCCTAATTTCACGATTCGTGTATACCCGCCATTACGGGTTGCATATTGCGGCGCGATGTGATCAAACAACAGTTTGACAAGAGTTCTGTCGTTCAAAACTTTATATGCGAGTCGTCTATGGTGAATCGTGCCTTTTTTTCCAAAGGTAATGAGACGTTCAACGACACGTCTGAGTTCTTTTGCACGAGCATCGGTCGTCTTGATTTTTCCATGTTGGATCAGCGAACCTGCCATATTGGATAACATCGCCTTCTGGTGACTGGCTACCATCCCAAGCTTCGCTACACGTTTCTGATGGCGCATTTCTACAAACTCCTATCGGTGTTAATCTTCTTTTTCAATTAAATATTTTTCGACGTCGATTCCGAATTCGAGGTTCATGCTCTTGAGTTTCGCCATCAGCTCGTTCAGCGACTTGCGTCCAAAATTCTTGAACTTCAGCATTTCTGACTCTTCTCTGGAAACTAGATCAGCGATTGTTCTGATATTGTTGGCTTTCAAGCAATTATACGAACGAACGGAAAGTTCCATTTCATCGACGCTCTTCTTCAACAGATTCCGCACTTTGATTACGTCCTCGTTGGGAACGTCTCTCGTGAATTCGACTGGTTTGGATTCCACTTTTAAAAAGAGTCCAAAATATTCTCTCAGCAGATTCGAGGCAATGTCGATGGATTCTTCCGGCGTGATGCTTCCGTCGGTTTCGATATCCAGAATCATCTTTTCCAAAACCTCACGGGATGTTCCCGGTAGGTTTTCAACATGAAAAGAGACGTTAGTAATCGGCGAAAAAATGGAATCGATAAAAATCGTTCCAATCGGAAAATCCAGCGTTTTGTTTCTCTCAGCAGGAACCCAGCCGGTTCCGCGCGATATTTTTAACTCAATCGCGAAATCGGCTTTTTCATTCAGCGTACAAATGTGGAGATCTGGATTGAGGATCTTGAACTGTGTGGTGTCTTTGCCAATCTCTCCAGCAAGAAATTCACCTTCGCCCTTAAATTGAAGATGAATCTTGTCAGGTTTCGGATCGAACAATTTGATACGCACCTGTTTTAGATTCAGGATTATATCCGCCACATCTTCCTTGACGCCGGTGATAGAGGCAAATTCATGAAGGACGCCGTCTATTTTGATCGACGAGATCGCGGCGCCGGGAATCGAAGTCAGAAGGACTCGCCTCAGCGCATTTCCGATCGTCGTACCAAAACCACGTTCCAACGGCTGTACGATATAAACGGCGTGTGTATCAATGGATTGCTCTTTTACAACTCTGGCTACGATTTGCTCTTGTATGGTCATTTATCTCCTCACTATTTAGAATAGAGTTCAACGACTAATTGTTCATTCACATCCATACCCATTTGGTCTCTTTCGGGGACCTGAACAAAAATGCCCTGCAATTTGGCTTTGTCAAGAATCAGCCATAAAAGTTCATGGTCTCCATGAATTCTTTTCATGGATTCATGAATAACTACCAACTTTCTGCTTTTTTCTTTGACCTGAATAACGTCGTTCGGTTTTACGAGATAGGAAGGAATGGTGACGATTTTCCCATTGACGGTAAAATGTCTATGGCTAACCAACTCGCGCGCCATTTTCCGAGAAGATGCGAATCCAAGCCGATAAACGACATTATCAAGACGGCTTTCTAAAAGTTTCATCAGATTGGTACCTGTGATGCCTTTTTGCCCTGTCGCAATTTCAAAATAACGCCTGAACTGCTTTTCGTATATCCCGTAAATTCTCTTGATTTTTTGCTTTTCTCTTAACTGCAAACCATAGTTTGACAGTCGTCTACGATTGGTTTGTCCATGTTGTCCCGGAACATAGCTCTTCTTTTCGAAAGAACATTTGGTGCTGTTACACCGTTCGCCTTTTAAAAAGAGCTTTTTACCTTCTCTGCGACACAACTTACAAACCGGACCTGTATATCTTGCCATCTATTTTACTCCCAAGATTTGACTTTATACTCTTCTGCGTTTCGGAGGTCTGCATCCATTATGCGGGATAGGTGTGACGTCCTTGATCGACATGATCTGGAGCCCTGCCAGATTCAGCGCGCGGATAGCGGCTTCTCTGCCAGCGCCCGGGCCTTTGACCCGAACCTCAACGCGGCTTAACCCAAGCTCCATCGCTTCCTTTGCGGCTTTCGTGGATGCCAGCTGGGCGGCAAACGGAGTGTTCTTCCGGGAGCCCTTGAAACCGGCAGCCCCTGACGACGCCCACGAGATCACATTCCCGAAGTTATCTGTGAGTGAAATGATCGTATTATTAAAGGTCGCTTTGACGGTCGCAATACCTTCGGCGTCAACCTTAATTTTTTTCTTTTTCTTCGTTGCGGCACGTTTTTGTGGCAATTCAGATACCTCCTTTATTATCCTTTCTTACCGACTTTCGTTTTCTTCCTGCTGACAGTGCGTCTTGGACCTTTAGCTGTGCGGGCGTTGGTCTTTGTGCGCTGTCCTCTGACAGGTAAGCCACGTCTATGTCTGAGACCACGATAGCTTCCGATTTCCATCAAACGTTTAATGTTCATCTGGAATTCCGTTCGGAGTGCGCCTTCGACTTTTTCTTCGTTGCTGATCACATTTCGGATATCTTTGACCTGTTCTTCCGTTAGATTTTTCACACGGATTTCGGGATCAACATTTGCTTTCAGCAGAATGTTCATGGCTTTAGCTTGACCTATACCAAAGATGTAGGTCAAAGCAATTCTCACTTTTTTATCATTAGGTAAATCGACACCGGCAATTCGAGCCAAAATTTCCTCCTACTACCCTGTTAACCCTGACGCTGTTTGTGCTTCGGGTTGCTACAAATGACTCTTACCACACCTTTGCGACGAATGATTTTGCATTTATCACAAATTTTCTTAACTGATGATCTAACTTTCATGATCTTTCCACTTTATTTATATCTGTAAGTTATTCTTCCTTTGCTCAAGTCATACGGCGAGAGTTCCAACGTCACTTTGTCGCCCGGCAAAATCTTGATGAAATGCATCCTCATCTTGCCGGAAACATGCGCCAGAACTTCGTGCCCATTTTCAAGAACAACCCTGAATGACGCATTGGGTAAGTTCTCTTTAATCGTTCCATCCACCTTGATCAGTTTTTCTTTCGTCATGCGTTCTGTTCTTTCATTCACTCACGGACAGAATAACCGGTCCGGTTTCGGTGATGGCGATTGTATGTTCGTAATGTGCTGAAGGTTGATGATCGGCGGTGACTATTGTCCAACCGTTATCTAAGACATAAACCTCAAACGTTCCGGCGTTTACCATCGGTTCGATCGCCAGACACATTCCAGGTCTAAGAATCGGTCCTTTGCCGGGGTCACCGTAATTGGGGACTTCCGGACTTTCATGAAGTCTCTGCCCAATTCCGTGACCTACCATATCGCGCACGACGGAAAATCCATTCATTTCGACGTAGGACTGAACGGCATTTCCGATATCCGACAGATGCTTGCCCGGAAGCGCTTTTTCGATTCCTTTATACAGAGAATCCTTCGTAACCTGCATCAGATGTTTTTTGGTTTCGCTAACCTCGCCAACAGCAAATGTGTAGGCGGAATCACCGTAATAACCATCTTTCTCGGCGCCGACATCGACCGAAACAATTTGTCCTGCTCGGAGTTCTCTTTTTGACGGAATGCCGTGAACCACTTCTTCGTCAATACTGATGCAAATACTCGCCGGATACCCGCGATATCCTTTAAAAGCCGGATTGGTACCGCGACTGCGAATATACTCATCCGCAATCTTATCGAGTTTCCCAGTCTGAATACCGGGTTTGATCTCAAGACCGAGAATGTGTATAGTTTCAGCCACAATTCGGTTACTCTCGCGCATTTTCCCGATTTCTTCTTGTGAGCGAATATAGATCATATGACGTTTTTTAATGACGACCTCTCATTTTACCGCTTTTCATAAATCCATCGTAATGCCGCATCAGCAAATGCGATTCGATCTGCTGAAGAGTATCCAGAGCGACTCCGACAATGATCAACAAACTGGTGCCGCCAAAAAATGACGCCAGATCGTAGTTAATATCCACAACGTTCATCAAGATATACGGAAAAATAGCGATGAACGCGAGGAAAATGGAACCAGGAAGAGTTACTTTCGTCAGAATATTATCGATGAACTCTGAGGTTTTTTTCCCAGGACGAATGCCGGGAATGAAACCACCGTACTTCTTCATATTGTCAGCGACCTCGATCGGATTGAAGGCGATTGCCGTATAAAAATAGGTAAAAAACACAATGAATATACCGTAAATCAGCCAGTAAACCGGCGATTGTACGCTAAAAAATCGCATCATCCCTTGAATGAAATCACTCTGCGGAAAAAATGTGGCGATCGTGCTGGGGATGAACATGATCGATTGCGCAAAAATGATTGGCATGACGCCCGCTGTATTAACCCGCAAGGGAATATGTGTCGCCTGACCACCATAGACTTTTCGTCCGACGACCCGCTTGGCATATTGAACCGGAATTTTTCGTTGCCCCTGAGTCAGCAGTACTACAAACCCTACGATAACAAACATTAGACCGATTAGGATAACTTCGGTAAAAATTCCGCGGACATCTTCTTTGATGAGTGCAAGTTCGCTAACAAACACATTGGGCAGACGCGCAATGATACCGATCATGATGATCAGGGAAATTCCGTTTCCGATGCCGCGTTCGGTTATTTTCTCACCAAGCCACATGATTAGCACAGTTCCAGCAGTCAACGTTAGCATCGACATCAATACAAAACCGATTCCGGGATGCGGAACGACCGGAAGAATCTGATTGCCGATGCGGGCTGACATCTGCGGACTCATCAGGAACTGGGCAATGCCGAATGCCTGAAGCGCCGAGATAAGGACCGTTCCGTATCGGGTTAGTTGGGTAATTTTTTTCCGTCCCTCTTCGCCTTCCTTTTGAAGCTTCTGAAAATAGGGAATCACAGCGCCGAGCAACTGAATGATGATCGAAGCGCTGATGTATGGCATGATACCGAGAGCAAAGAGTGTTGCGCGTGAAAATGCGCCACCCGCAAAAAGATCATACAATCCGAACAGAGTATTGGAAAAATTTCGCATCGCCGCACCCATGACCTCGCTGTCGATGCCGGGGATAGGGATGTGCGAACCGATTCGAATAACGACGAGTATCGCTAAGGTGTAAAAAATACGTTTTCTTAGTTCAGGAATTCGAAAGATACTCTGGAATTGTTGTTTCATATGATCTCAGCCTTTCCCCCAGATGCTTCGATTTTTTCTTTTGCAGTTTTGCTGAATGCATTGGCAATGACGCGAACAGGTTCGGTAATCTCGCCATTTCCAAGTATCTTGACTGGTTTTGCAGATGTCTTGATATATCCTTTTTGAAGTAGGGTTTCAATGGTTACTTCCGGCAATTGCAGACGCGCAATAATATCTAAATTGACAATTTGGACTTCTTCTTTAAAAATATTCGTAAATCCACGCTTCGGAAGCCTTCTGTAAATCGGCATCTGTCCGCCTTCATGCCACGGCCGAAATTTAGAACCAGCCCGAGAGCCAGCACCTTTACTTCCGCGTCCACTTGTGCCGCCTGTTCCGGAAGCGTTTCCTCTGCCTATCCGTTTTTCATTCTGCTTCGCGCCCTGCGCGTATTTGAGGGAACCTAAATTCATAACTATTCCTTGACTTCTTCAATTTTTAATAAATGTGAAATCGAATTGATCATTCCACGAATGGCAGGATTGTCCTGTTGGACGACCGTCTGGTGCATCCGATGAATTCCCAGTGCCTCTAAAGTCCGTTTGGCGCGCGCCCGATAATCGATTCCGCTTCTGATCTGCGTAATTTTCAACATATTATTTGCGCTTTTCTTTTTCATATACCAAATATCTCCTGAACCGTCTTTTCTCGCTTGTGAGCGACGGAATATGGATCTCTTAACTTTTCAAGAGCAACCATCGTCGCTTTCACAACATTGTGAGTGTTATTGCTTCCGATCGATTTGGATAAAATATCTTTGATTCCCACTTGCTCCATGATCGCGCGAATCGCGCCACTGGCGATGATTCCCGTTCCCGGCGTTGCCGGTTTGAGGAACACTTTCGACGCACCGAATTTAGCGGTGACCATGTGAGGAATGGTGCCATTGATAACCGGCACTTTCACGATGCTCTTTTTGGCACTTTCTTTTCCCTTCGCCACGGCAGTCGTCACTTCCAATGCCTTTCCGGATCCGATCCCAACATGACCTTTTCCGTCGCCAACCGCAACGATGGCATTGAATCGGAACCGGCGACCTCCGGTAACCACTTTCGAGACTCTATTAATCTTTACGACTTTTTCTTCAAGCAGCTCAAGCTGTGTAGCATCGACTGTTTTCAAATCTTGACTCCTCCCGAGTTTAGAATTCCAATCCGGCTTTTCTGGCGGCGTCGGCCAAGGCTTTGACGCGACCATGATATTTATATCCGCTCCGGTCGAAAACTACCTTCGTTATTTTTTTCGATATTGCCTTTTCGGCTAAATACTGTCCGACGAGCGCACTTTTTTCGATCTTCTTAGTTCCCTTAGCAATTTTCTCTTTGATTTCGGGCGTCAGGTCCGAAACCGAGAAAAATGACGTGTGATTCGTATCGTCGATCAATTGTGCGTAAATGTGGCTCAGACTTCGAAACACGGCGAGCCGAGGTTTTTCCGGCGTGCCATGGACATTTTTTCTGATCCGACGTCTTCTTTTATTCCGAGCGAATTCTTTTTCTCTAGTGATATTTTCCATTCCGTTACCCCTATTTCACTCCAACTTTCTTGCCGGCTTTTCTCCGGATATGTTCACCCTGATAACGAATACCAAACCCTTTGTAAGGTTCAGGCGGGCAGATGAGACGCAATTTGGCGGCTACCTGTCCAACTTTTTGTTTATCAATGCCAGAAATCAGAATATTGAGATTCTTGGGCACTGAAAGAGTGATTCCTTCCGGTGGCGTAAACAAAATCGGATGTGAAAGTCCTACGTTCATAAAAAGCGATTTCCCTCTTAATTCGACAGAGAAACCAATACCTTCGATCTCCAGCAACTTCGTGAATCCGGTAGAAACACCCTGAACCATATTAGCAATCAGCATTCGGGTCAGCCCGTGCAACTCCTTGTGCGTTTTACTATCGCTGGGGCGGGTTACAATGATTTCATTTCCGGTTTTCGTTACGGTCATGTCTGTTGGGTATTGCCAGTGCAATTGCCCTTTCAGCCCTTTGGCATCGATCGTGTTATTTTGAATTGAGATATCTACGCCTTTAGATATTTCAATGGGTTTTTTTCCGATTCGAGACACTGTTTACTCCTTACTACCTATCATTACCATATATAGCAAAGCACTTCGCCGCCGACATTGTTTTTTCGGGCGACTTTATCGGTGACAACACCCAGCGGCGTGGAAAGGATGGCGATACCCAATCCTCCGACAACGCGGGGAACCTGCGATGACGGCACATAGTAGCGTCTGCCGGGTCGGCTAATTCTCTCAAGCCCTTCGATGACCGGTTCGCCCGTCTTCTGATATTTAAGATAAATACGAATCAGTCCCTGTTTGCCATCCTTGACCAGAATGAAGTCCTTGATATAGTTTTCATATTTCAGGATCAGAGCGATTTTCTTCTTCAAATTGGACGCTGGAATATCCACCCAGCGATGGTTCGCCGCCTGAGCATTTCTGACTCGTGTTAAAAAATCTGCAATTGAATCGGTTACTGGCATATTAAAAATACTCCTGTTTTACCAGCTAGCTTTTGTGATACCCGGAATTTCGCCCTTGAGCGCCAATTCCCTGAAGCATAAGCGACAAAGACCAAATTTGCGATAATATCCTCTGGGACGACCGCAGATCGAGCATCTGTTAACGCTTCTCGTTGAAAACTTCGGCTTACGTTTTGCTTTCGCAATTAAAGATTTCTTTGCCATATCAATTTCTCTCCCCAGAAGTCGATGCGGCGGCACGCTTCTTGAACGGGAATCCGAAGCAAGCCAACAGTTCGTATGCCTCGGAATCCGTCTTTGCACTAGTCGTTATTGTTATATTCATTCCGCGGATTTTATCGACTTTATCATACTCAATTTCCGGGAAAATAATCTGATCTTTCAATCCCATCGAATAGTTTCCACGCCCGTCAAACGATTTGTCAGATAATCCCGAAAAATCGCGAACGCGAGGGATGGCAGTTGAGATCAATCTATCTAAAAATTCGTACATTCTTTCGTGTCTGAGCGTTACAGAGCATCCGACCGGATCTCCGGTGCGAATCTTAAAGTTCGAGATCGCTTTCTTTGCACGGGTCGTGATTGGGTGCTGACCTGTTATCGTGCGAATATCCTCAATGGAATTCTTGAGACTCGCGGGGTCTTCCTTGCTCTTACCAATACCAACGTTGATCGTAATCTTGATAAGTTTTGGAACCTGCATGACATTTTTGTACTCGAACTTTTTAATCAATGCCGGAACGACCTCTTTTCCGTACAATTCGTATAATCTGGGTTTATATTCTGACTTCTTCGTCACTGACAACTCCTTATGATATGCTGTCGATTACTTCGTCTGTTTTTTTAGAATAGCGCACTTTTTTGCCATCCTTAAGGAAGCGGTAACCAACTTTGGTAGGTTCGTCCGTATGAATCAGGATAACCTTAGAAACGTTGATCGGCGCCTCTTTTTCGATGATTCCGCCCTGCGGATTTTTCTGGCTCTTGCGCATGTGTCTCTTGATAAAACTGACGCCTTCAACGATAACTGTATTTTTATCGGGGAAAACTTTTAGCACTTTCCCAGTCTTTCCGCGGGATTCTCCCGTTGTCACTTTTACCATGTCATTTTTCCGAATACGAAACATCCTGATTCTCCTTTAAATCACTTCGGGTGCCATCGAGACGATTTTCATATAATTCTTTTCTCGCAGTTCTCGGGCGACGGGTCCAAAAATACGAGTACCCTTTGGCTCTAAATTATTGTCGATGAGAACCACCGCATTATCATCAAAGCGAATATAAGAACCGTCTTTTCGCCGAATTTCCTTCTTTGTGCGAACAACGACCGCTCGCGACTTGTCGCCTTTTTTCACCATTCCGCCGGGCGTCGCTTGCTTGACCGTCACGACCAGAACATCGCCAACCGACCCGAATTTCCTTCCGGAACCGCCTAAAACCTGAATACAAAGCACTTTTTTAGCGCCTGTGTTGTCTGCAACATTCAACCTTGTTTCTTGCTGTATCATTGGATTTTCACCCTACTCTTTCTCTGCTGATTTGACGATTTCCAACAAAGACCATCTCTTCAGCCGGCTCAGCGGTCGAGATTCAACGACTTTAACTACGTCGCCAATGGCGCATTTGTTTTCTGGATCATTGGCATAGAACTTGGATGTCCGTCTGACGTATTTTCCATAAGTTGCATGTTTTACGGTTCTTTCTACGGAAATGACGATAGTCTTGTCCATTTTATTACTCACCACGGTGCCGGTGATAACTTTCCTTTTCTCTCGTGTCGTCATTTTTCAATTTCCTGTGTTTGTTTGCTCTTTTTGTCGATTGTTCGTTTGCCCAGTTCGAATTCGCGAAGAACCGTCTTGATTTGCGCGATCTCTTTCCGGACTTCCTTAATCTTTAGAGGATTTTCCAACTGCTGGAGCGCTTTCTGGAAATGAAGATTTTCGAGAGCCGATATATCGTCTTTCAGTTTCGTTTCCAGTTCGGCGACGGATAATTCCGATAGTTTATTTTTCTTCACGTTACGCTCCTACTTCTCTGCGTGCGACAATCTTTGTCTTGATGGGCAATTTGAAAGCGCCTGTTTCGAAGGCTTCTTTGGCTTCCGTCTCATTGCCGACTTCTACTTCAAATAAAATCCTGCCGGGTTTGACGACGGCGACCCAAAACTCGGGCGCGCCTTTGCCTTTTCCCATGCGGGTTTCTGCCGGTTTTTTGGTGACGGGCTTATCGGGGAAAATACGAATCCACATTTTTCCGTGTTTTCTTACCTTTCTGGCAATTGCGACGCGGACGGCTTCGATCTGACGGCTGTCGATCCAACCACATTCCAGCGCTTTTAGACCGAAATGCCCAAAGCAGACTTCGTTACCGCGATTGGCAACACCTTTCATCCTGCCTCTGTGCTGTTTTCTATGTTTTGTTTTTCGAGGTGCCAGCATTGTTCAATTCCTTTATTACTTTTTCTTAAAAGTTTCTCCGTTACAAATCCAGACCTTGATGCCAATACATCCATAAGTCGTATGAGCCGTAATCGAAGCAAAATCTATGTCAGCGCGCAAAGTATGCAGAGGAACGCGACCTTCACGAGCGGTTTCCCTGCGGGCGATTTCCGCACCGCCGAGTCTTCCGCTACATTGAATACGAATACCTTCTGCTCCCATTCGCATGGTTGCCTGAATGGCTTTTTTCATTGCCCTTCTGTATGACACTTTCTTAACGATCTGTGCGGAAATATTGTTACCAACTAACACAGCATTCAATTCAGGTCTCTTGATCTCATTGACATTGATTTGAACATCCGTCTTGGTAATCTTTTGGAGTTCCAGCTTCAACAGATCGACTTCCTCGCCTTTCTTTCCAATAACAATGCCGGGGCGGGATGTATTGATTGTGATCGTGATCTTTTTGGAAGTCCGGTGAATGTCGATGCTGGCTATTCCGGCGTTCGGGATTCTTTTTAATAAATACCGGCGAAGTATTATATCTTCCGTCAGTTTATCTTTAAAGTTTTTTTCATCGAACCAGTTACTGCTCCAATCTTTATTAAATCCCAGACGAAAACCTATTGGATGAGTTTTTTGACCCAAGAAACCTCCGATTATTTTTTCTTTTGATTCTTGCCGACTTTATCTTTTTTCTCGGCAACGGTTACAGAAATGTGACTACTGCGCTTCCGGATAACCGACGCGCGCCCCATCGAGCCGGCGCGAAACCGTTTTACCGTTGCGCCCGCATCGACTAAAATTGTCTTCACGAATAAATCTTCCGGATTGACGCCGGCGCCGCCCTCCAGTGCCATGAGATTTGAAACGGCAGATCGAACGGTTTTTTCAACCCACTCCGACGCCCTTTTGTTGCTAAAATGCAGCTGATTTAGCACGGTCTCAACGTCTTTCCCTCGAACAAGGTCGGCAACCATGCGAACTTTTCGCGGAGATTGCTTGATATGTCTGCTGATGGCTTTTGCTTCCATATTCGTTACTTCGCACCCTTCTTTTCTGCTCCGGCATGTCCTCGGAATATTCTCGTGTGCGAAAACTCACCGAGTTTATGTCCTACCATATTTTCCGTAACAAATACCGGGATAAACTTATTTCCGTTATGAACGGCGACGGTTTGTCCGACAAATTCGGGAGAAATCGTCGATCTTCTGGCCCAAGTCTTGATGACCTTTTTCTTGCCCGAAGCATTCATCTGCTCAATTTTCACCAACAGTTTGGCGTCTATGTATGGTCCTTTCTTCAGCGAACGACTCATTCGTCTCTCTCCCTATTTAGCCCGTCTTTTTACAATGAATTTACTGCTCGGATTCCGTTTCTTGCGCGTCCGGTATCCTTTGGTTGGTTTGCCCCAAGGTGTACAGGGATGTCTGCCGCCGGAGCTCTTTCCTTCTCCACCGCCCATCGGATGATCGATCGGGTTCATCGCGACGCCTCTGACTTTCGGTCTGCGACCTAACCAGCGGTTTCTTCCTGCTTTTCCTAAAGAAATGTTCTCGTGCGTCTTGTTTCCAACAACGCCGACTGTGGCGTAGCATTCTTCAAAAACCAAACGTATTTCACCGGAAGGCATTTTTAACGTCACATACTTGCCTTC
>PEYN01000159.1 GCA_002774355.1 Candidatus Marinimicrobia bacterium CG08_land_8_20_14_0_20_45_22
GAATCCTTTCGTCGAAAAACTACCGGAATTTATCGACTTTCGGCAAAATAACGAAATCAGACTTCATTTTGCAAAGGGAAAGAAGAAAATGGAATTTCTATTGGAAACAGAAAGGGTTTCAGATTAAATTCGAGCAGTCGGTTTTAGAAGTTGTGCAAATTAGAGTAGAAAATGAGTAGCAATTTACCCAAAGCGACATGGATTCTCAGTTATGGTGACATGGTGACGCTGTTGCTGACATTTTTTCTGATGATGATGGTCATATTGAACGAAGCCGAAAACACAATTTACCAGATGGTTGACGTATTGCTAAATGAAACCCAGCAGAATCTGGCGAATTATGTGCGCGTTGAACGCCTCAGCAAAAACATAATCGTTAATCGCACGACCAAAGGCGTTCAGTTAACAATCAGCGGCGAGTATTTCTTCGACGTCAACTCGGCGGAAATATCAGCGAATTTTCGCCCGATTTTGGATCATATCGGAAACACAATCCGGCATTCGCGGATGTTTACGTTGAAGGAAGACAAGGAAATGAAATCTTTCTACGACGCCATGCAAAAGTACAATCATGTTCTGAATGTCGAAATTCGCGTCGAAGGACATACCGACAACTGGGCAATTCGCGGTGGAAAATACGACAGCAATTGGGAATTGAGTTCCGCGCGGGCGCTGGAAGTCGTGCGTTATCTCAGCACCGTTTCAGGGATCGGGGAGAGTAAGTTTTCAGCGCTGGGTTACGGCGAATTCCGGCCGGTCGCTGATAATTCCACGGAAGAGGGACGCTCGCTAAACCGGCGCGTCGAGATTTTTATCGACGCCGACCTTCAGAAAATCGAACCACAAAAGGCAAAATAATGAACCGAGACGGTTCATCGGCAACTTTAAAAACACCTACCGGTTTTTTCCTTTAAGCAAATACTTTCGGTGCATTGATAGCATATTTCGTTGATGAGTGGTTTATCATCGAAGAAATCTTTGATGTTCTGGCAAGTTGTTTCGGCGATATTTTTCAGCGCTTCCTGCGTAAAAAATCCTTGATGCGAGGTGATGAGCACGTTGTTAAAAGTGAGCAAGCGCGCCAGCGTGTCGTCGCTTAGAATCTGATTGGAAAAATCTTCAAAGAAATATTTGCTTTCTTCTTCGTAAACGTCGAGCCCGGCAGAACCGATTTTTTGGCTTTTCAGTCCATCAATAAGCGCCTGTGTGTCGATTAAATGTCCGCGTCCGGTGTTGATCAGCATGATTCCTGATTTCATCTCAGCGATGGCTTCTTTATTGATCATGTGGAAAGTCTCTTTGTTCAATGGACAATTCAAGGAAATGACATCCGATTCGCGATAGAGCGTCTGAAGATCGACGTAAGCGACGTTGTTTGCCGTTGCAAATTCAATGTCTGGGAAGGGATCATACGCGAGAATATTCATCCCGAAGCCGGTGAGAATGCGGGTGAGGACTTTCCCAATTTTTCCTGTTCCAATAATGCCGGCATTCTTTCCGTGCATGTCAAAGCCCATGAGTCCGGAAATCGTGAAGTTATTGTCGTGGATCCTATTGTAGGCGCGATGGATTTTCCGGTTGAGCGCCAGCATGAGTGCAACGGTATGTTCAGCGACGGCAAACGGCGAGTAAGCGGGAACCCGAACCACGTGTAGATTTTTATATGCGGCGTGGAGATCGACATTGTTGTATCCGGCGCTTCTGAGCGCGATCAACTTTACGCCAAACGATTTGAACAGGTCGAGGGTTTCTTTCGTGAGCGGATCGTTGACGAAAATACAGACGACGTCGAAATCTTTAGCGAGAATCGCCGTGTCGACCGAAAGGTGCGCGTTAAAATATTTAAATGAAAAACCAAATGTTGAATTGACGGTGTCGAACGATTGGATGTCGTAAGATTTTGCGTCAAAAAATGCGATTTTGATAGGTTCCATAATGCTCCTTCTAAGAATTGATAGTCATTTGTGACTGAGTGTGTCGATCGTACCAATGGGGATCTCTTTGCCAAAAAAGCCGAAAGTAAAGTTTGACTTTTGCATAGAAATGAGCGATGCCCGGCTCAATGTCGATTTCGGGATGAATGACCGTCCACTCATATTTGACGTCGGCTTTTTTACCGGTTCCCGTCACCGGACCAATGCTATTAAAAAAAGCGTTGATCATGGTTTCGTGAATTGAAACGCCGACATGCCGCGGTGCCGTTTGAGCAAAAACGTCGAAATTCCAGACTAAAACGAAAGCGAAAACCAGATAGATTATTCTGATCTTTTTATTCATCTTAAACCCTTTGAGCGATTAACTTTTTCATAAAAACTCTGAAATTTACTGTTTTTTCGGAAAAATGTGTGGACTGCTCTGAAAAATATCTTTTATTTTTTCGGTTGAACCAATATATTTTCCCCCGATGATTACGAAGTCGAAAAGAAATCTCGTTCAGTGGTGGTGGCGCCGGAGTATTTTCTTTTCGGGTTCGCTGATCCGCATCGATAACTAATTCAATTTAAAAATCATTTAAGAGATCGCAGAGCCTGAAAAGACCTGTGACCGTAGTCGTTTTATGTCAAAAAAGTAGGAGAATCATGATGATTGAAAAGTTACCCAATGAGAACGGATATTTCGGAGAGTATGGCGGGAGTTTTGTTCCGGAAAATCTGCAAAGCGTTTTAAACGAAATTACCGCCGCTTATCTGAAAGTCAAAGAAGATCAGTCGTTTCAGGATGAACTGACTGATTTGTACCATCACTATGTTGGGCGCCCGAGTCCCGTTTATTTTGCCCAAAAATTGTCCGGTTCGATTGGCGGCGCGCGGATTTATTTAAAGAGAGAAGATTTAAATCATACCGGAGCGCACAAGATTAATCATTGCCTTGGCGAAGCGTTGTTGGCGAAGCGAATGGGCAAGAGGAAATTGATCGCCGAAACCGGAGCGGGTCAACACGGCGTCGCGTTGGCGACAGCGGCGGCGCTGACCGGATTGGCGTGTGATATTTACATGGGCGAAGTTGATATTGCCAAAGAGCATCCAAATGTCGTCCGAATGAAAATTCTTGGCGCGAGGGTTATTCCGGTTTCAGAAGGACGGAAAACGCTTAAAGAGGCGGTTGATGCCGCCTTTCTCGCTTATTTGCAAGATCCGGTTAAACAGTTTTACGCAATCGGCTCGGTGGTCGGACCGCATCCGTTTCCGATGATGGTTCGTGATTTTCAGAGTATTGTCGGTCGCGAAGCGAAGGAACAGTTCAGAGAATTGACGGGAAAGTTGCCGGATCATTTAGTGGCATGTGTCGGCGGAGGGTCGAATGCGTTAGGACTGTTTACGGCGTTTTTGGACGATGCCGAGGTCAAGATGTACGGCGTTGAACCAGCCGGGATTGGATTTAAAGATGGGGAACATGCGGCGACATTGATGCTTGGGAAACCCGGTATTTTGCATGGATTTAAGTCGTATCTTCTTCAAAATGAGAACGGCGAAGCGATGCCAGTTTATTCGGTTGCCAGCGGGTTGGATTATCCGGGCGTCGGTCCTCAGCACAGCTATTTGAAAGACATTCGGCGCGTTCAATATCACTGCGCCACAGATCGAGAAGCGATCGACGCTTTTTATTTGTTATCGCGAGAAGAAGGAATCATTCCGGCGTTGGAAAGTGCGCACGCTATTGCATTTGCTCGACAACTCGCCAGAGAAATTGATCAGAAGGAAACCATTCTTGTCAATCTATCCGGCAGAGGCGATAAGGATATCGATTTTGTCGTTGAGAAGTACGGTATTCCGGCGTAAATCCGGTCGGCTTACAGAATAAAAACGACGGCGGCGATGACTGTTGTCCAAAGACCTGCTTTGTCGCCCGTCGCCGATTGTGTCATGTTACTCGTTTTAATAATCATGCCGCTGGAGCGAAAGAGTTGTTTTCGTTCGTCCCATGCGGTTTCGGGATCGAATTCAATGCCGCGCGTCGTAGCGAGCATTGTGGCGGCGAGGTCTTCGGCATAATCACCGGCGACTTCATCTGTCTGTCCGAAGGAATGATGTTCCGAGATATAGCCATAGTTTGATTCGCCGGATGGAATAGCGATTCCGATGGAAGCCGCGAGGAGTCGGTGAGGTTCGTTGGTAGAATTTTTTGCAAGGACGGTGAACGTGATTTCGCCGGGTTTGAGCATTTCGGTACCTTTTTGTCGGGAAATTTTCTTGGCACCCGGGGGCAGAATACTGGAAACCGTCACTAAATTGCATCCCTGAACGCCCGCGTTTCTTAGGGCTAATTCAAATGATTGAAGATAATCTTTATGTCTTCCTTGTCCTTTGGTGATGAAAAAATACTTAGGTATCATTTGGGTTCCTCCAATTATTTCTATGGTAATTTGAAAAACTGACAGTTTTTCATTGGTTGATTTTACTATGACCAAACGCAGATGTCAAGGCTAATTTTGGAGCCGTCCGCACTGGTGTAGCGTAGCAAAAAACCTTGTGACAGAAAACGTACCTATTACAAGGTTTTCTATCAAAAAAACAAATTGCTATATGTTTTCGGTGGACTTTTTGAGTTCCATCGAGTGTTCAAAGAATTCGGTCGGTGTCATTTCTTTGATAAAAATCATCCCGTGCGTCGCGCGCAGTCTCGGGTGTTCGTTGTTGATGAAGAAGTTTCTTCCGAGACAGGTTTTGATTTTTAGATATTGATCGACCTGAATTTTCCGGGCAACGTCGCAGAATGGGCCGTCCAATTCCGGGCTGGGAAAACTGGCGGTTTTCTGGGAAGAGAAACTTTCCAGAAAGGCGTTTTGCAGGATCGCCAGCGAATTTAGACTGACCGGCACGTAAATGTTGGCACTCGCCGGATGAAATCGAAACCAGACATTGCGGTATCCCCAGATTTTTAATTTTGATATATCTGTATCCTTCTGGTACATCTTCAGCGCTTCTGTGATTGCCTGAAGAACTTTGTAATGTGTGTCTGGTCCGCTCCCTTCCGGATCAAAGGCGAGCGTGATGACAGTCGGTTTGATTTTCTTTAACAGTTTATAGATCGGGATAACGTCGCGGGAAACGATTGGGTCTTCTGAGAAAATATCGCCTTTGTAAAAACCGAGCCGGAGATGGTTGACGGCGCTGTTGTCAAACCCGAAATATCCCCATAGTACATCGGCTTCCCATTCGCGGATCGATCCTTTGAGCCGTTGAACGTGAGCGATGTCTTTTTTCCCCGGATACTGTGTCTTAAAATAATTGATAAGTTCGTCAATCCGGTCTTCCAGATAGGTCAGATTACTCTCTTCATAAATTTCGATAAGAAGGGACAATAGGCGACGCGATTCCGCTTCGATCTTCTTCTTTTTATCGCCGCTGGCGACGCCGTCGAGATAGCAGTTGACGTCGCGGTTTCGGCTTTCGGCATGTGTTGGTTCGAAGTAATTTTCGTCCCACAATTCCTTGAAGTGTTTGCTGTCTAAGTGATTCTTCAGATTGGTCAGCAGAGACAGAACGTATGAATTGGTCACGGCGTTGAATCCGCTTGTCATGTAGTTGAAAAAGTGCTTGTTTTTCGGCGAGCGAACGAGATGAGCGATGTAGGGCAGGTATCCAAGCATGATGTCGTCATGATGCGGCGCGCAGTGCATGAAAACCTCGTTTTCGGTATTTTGGATGCCGCGTTCGATGCGTCCTACGAAAGAATTGTGAATCTTTTCATTTAACTCGCTATGATTTACACCGGTCTTTTTTAGGATCAGCGAAGCGAAGCGGTCAGATTGATAATCTTCCGCTGTCAGATCTTTGAAGGTTTTATGGTGGCTGATAGAAAGATTGACGATCGCTTTTTCGATCGTTTTATCATCAAGTTTTTCCATCCGAGCGACGCTTTCGTACCAGCGTTCGATGAGTTTGATGGCGGCGCCGTCTGTCAGATAAAACCGCGCATTCGGCAGTTTTTGAAGCGCCGTTGCGGGAAATTGAATGGTCGGTGCGCTTTGAATCGAGTCGCGGATGATATTGGCTTTCGATTGCCCGGATGCGATAATGATGGCAACGCAGTCTGGATTGTAGGCGATCGTTTCGAGCCCAATGGTGATGACAAGACGTTTGCGGGCGACTTCAATTCCGCCGAGATCCGTGGATGCCGCCGCTTGTGTTTCGTAGTTCGTTTCCGTCAAGCGCGTTGTCGAAAAATGATCGCTTCCTTTGACGTTGAAGCCGATATGTCCATCTGGCCCAATTCCGCCCATGAAGAAACCGATGCCACCGAGCGCACGGATTTTCTTTTCGTATTCAACGCAAAACTGGTCGGTTTTTTCGATGGTCTCTTTCTGAAGTTCTTCCAGAATGGATTTCGGCCAGCGGGTGCGCAGAGAAAGGTCGACTTTTTCATCGAGAAAAATCTTGTCGAAGTGTAAGTCGCGAGCGGTTCCGATCTCGTTGATATTGATTAACAGCGCCTTTTTCAAATCCAGTCCGAAATTGCGGAAGTAAAATTTTTGGATATAAAAATTGAAACTGTTTTGCTGGTTCGGATCAATTGGGTAAAACTCGTCGATCTGGACGAAATTTAGACTCGTCATGTCCGGTTTTCGCGAAGGATCAATGCCGACATTTTCGAGTTCTTTTCGGGTAGCCGCTTCGTTCCATGTTTGTAAATAGTGGCTGACCCATCGGATGAAATGTTCGGGCGTTTTCCCCGTTGGCAAAGAAATGACTCCGCCGGGATTTGTCTGCACCCATTCGAGAAAACGGAATGCGGCTAATTTTCCCAACATGGGGAAATTGTTGACTTAAACGACGGGTATTTTTTCGGTTGGTAGATATTGGAATTCCCAGCCTGATTTTTCGATAAAGTGCTGTTCGACTTTTGTCGGCGGCTTGATTAGGCTGGATTTTGACTTTATGGATTTTGGATTTGCCGGAGTGTTTTTGGAAATTGTGTGCTCTGGTAAGTTATTGTCACTTGGCATATTTTACATCTCTTTTATCAATGTTCAGGTTGTAAAGTTGTATCGTTCACTACAACCAAATTTAGCCATAAAAAACGAATTTTGGGAAGCAAATTATCCAGATTTGATCGAATGATGGAGGTTATCCGAAAACCAATTTTGATGCTGTTCCGAACTTTTTTTCATTTAGTTGCTAAAAAATAGTGTAAATTCTGCCGTTGAATTTTTTACACTTTAGGGTTTGTTGAAAATGAGAGAAAGACGAATTGCGCGAGAAGTTGCCTTGCAGGCTATGTATGCACAGGAAATTTCCGAGGATACAATCGATTTTGTCGAGTCAATGGTAATCGATGCGTCCGATCTATCGATCGAGTTGAAATTATTTGCAAAATCAATTTTTGAATCTGCTACTTTGCGCAAGGACGATTTGGATAAATTCATAAGGGACAAGTCCGAAAATTGGGACTTCGACCGGATAGCCATTATTGATCGCTTGATCATTCGGATGGCGATTTGCGAGTTTCTATATTTCACGGACATTCCTCCCAAAGTATCTATCTCCGAGGCGATTGAAATCGCTAAAAAATACTCAACGGACGACAGCAGTGCGTTCGTTAACGGAATTTTGGACGCCGTTCTGCACATTATCGGCGGCACGCTCAAGAAAAGAACATAGTCGCGATACTGACCGGAATGGCTAATATTTTTGAAATATCTATCCTGTGTAAATTTATCCATAATCAGATTTACGCGGACGAATCAATAATCAAGTGCATGGTGAATATATGAGCATCAGTTCTTTCCTGACATCCATATTCGGCACGGCATCCGATAGAGAGATTAAGAAAATCCAGCCGGTCGTCGATGAAATCAATCAAATCTATTCGACATTACAAGATGTTCCAATCGAGAAACTTCGGAAACGTACCGAAGAATTCAAGCGATTCGTGCAGGAATCTCGATCATCAGCGGATAAAGAACTTCCGGAAGATATGGATCGGGAAGAGCGCGATAAAATTCTCCTGAAAGCCGAACGCGCCGCACTCGATGAAATCCTGCCGGAAGCCTTTGCAATGGTGAAAGACGTCTGCCGCAGACTCGTCGGTCAAGAGTGGATAATAACCGATCAGAAAATGAAATGGGATATGGTTCCGTACGACGTTCAATTGATTGGCGCCGTCGTGCTTCACGAAGGGAAAATTGCCGAGATGAAAACCGGTGAAGGCAAAACGCTCGTCGCAACGATGCCGGTTTATCTCAATGCGTTGACCGGCAGAGGCGTTCATGTCGTCACGGTCAACGATTACCTTGCCCAACGCGACAGTGAATGGATGGGCAGAATCTACACGGAACTTGGTCTCACGGTCGGATGCATTCTCAACACGATGGATTCCGAGGCGCGTCGCCATGAATACAGCAAAGATATCACCTATGGAACGAACAACGAATTCGGTTTTGATTATCTTCGCGACAACATGGCGCTAAGCGTTGAAGAACAGGTGCAACGCGGGTATTTCTACGCAATCGTCGATGAAGTTGATAACATTCTCATTGATGAAGCCAGAACGCCGCTCATCATTTCCGGCCCCGTTGCCGCTTCTCGCCACGAAAAATTCGATGTGCTCAATCCGGCAGTTGCTTCTTTGGTGAGGTACCAGCGCGATGTTGTAACGGAAATTTTATCCAGATTCCCTGATGATCCGGCTCAGTTGAAAGACGACGCCGCCTTAGCCAGCAAATTTTACGTTGCATCGCAGGGAATGCCAAAAAATCGAAGACTGCGGAAACTCCTTGAAGAACCGGAATACCAGAAATTGGCTCAATCCGGCGAACGTGAATATTTACTTTTGACCGGTGGAAAAACCGGACAATCGGTCAGCCAGGATGAGTACTTCAAAGACCTTTACTATTATATTGAAGAAAAACAGCACAACATTACTTTAACACCGAAAGGCGAAGAAAAACTGGCTTCTCTGCTTGGAATCAACGTCAACGAACTCATCATTCCGGAGATGGCGGAAAAGACAGTTGAAATCGATACGGACGCGACTTTGAGCGAAACCGAAAAGGAAAAAAAGAAACTTGAACTGGACATGATCCACTCGGAGATTTCCGACCGGTTTCATAACATTTCCCAATTGCTTCGCGCTTACAGCCTTTATGAAAAAGATAATGAATATGTCGTTCAGGATGGGCGGGTTTTAATTGTCGATGAATTTACGGGGCGAATTCTTCCCGGTAGGCGGTACAGCGACGGTTTGCATCAGGCGATCGAAGCCAAGGAAAAAGTCAAAGTAGAAGCCGAGACGCAAACCTTTGCCACAATTACGCTTCAGAATTACTTCCGCATGTATGATAAACTCGCCGGTATGACGGGAACGGCTGAAACGGAATCGGCAGAGTTTCTCGACATTTACAAACTCAACGTCGTCGTCGTTCCGACGAATGAAACATGTATCCGAACCGACCACGAAGATCAGGTTTATAAGACACGGCGCGAGAAATATAACGCAATTATCAATGAGATTGAAGCCGCATTTCATAAAGGACAACCGGTGCTGGTCGGCACGATTAGCGTTGAAGTTTCCGAAACCATCAGCCGTATGCTGAAACGGCGGGGAATTCCCCACAATGTTCTGAACGCCAAACAGCATAAACGGGAAGCAGAAATCGTCGCGCGGGCGGGCGAAAAATCGGCGGTCACGATTGCCACAAACATGGCGGGACGCGGAACCGACATTAAACTTGGCAAAGAAGTTCGCGAACTCGGCGGATTGTATATCGTTGGTACCGAGCGGCACGAATCCCGACGCATCGACCTCCAGCTACGCGGACGGAGCGGACGCCAAGGCGATCCCGGCGAATCGCGCTTTTTCCTGTCTTTGGAAGACGATCTGATGCGGTTGTTCAATAGCGAACGCGTCGCCGCCATTATGGATAAAATCGGCATCGAAGAAGGACAGGTTATCACTCATTCGATGGTCACGCGGTCAATCGAGCGAGCGCAAAAGAAGGTTGAGGAACGCAATTTTGGGATCCGCAAACATTTGCTTGAATACGACAACGTGATGAACCATCAGCGAGAGATCATTTACGATCGCCGAAATTATGCACTCGTTGAACCGAATCTGCGCTCGGAAGTCTTTTCTATGCTTGATGAGTGGACGGATGGACTCGTCGAAAAGTACACATCTGATTCTGCACCGGATGAATGGGATTGGAACGAATTGCGAATGGAAATCGGTTCAACGCTGGGAATCGACATGTCGCTTGACCAATTATCGAACGTCACGCCAGATGGAATCAAAAGCGAGATCATCGAACGTTCGAAGAAATATTACGATCGCCGCGAAAAATATCTCGGAGAAGAGCAGATTCGTTTTCTTGAAAAATTTGTGATCTTGCGGACAATCGACGAAAAATGGCGCGATCACCTCTACTCGATGGATCAATTGAAGGAAGGTATTAATTGGCGCGCTTACGGTCAAAAAGATCCTTTATTGGAATATAAAAGCGAAGGGTACACAGCATTCACCATCATGCTGGATGAGGTAAACAAACAAGCGCTCAAACTTTGCTTCCGCGCTCAAATCGGCGGACCGGCTCCGGAACAACATCCCGCCAGACGGGCGCCTACGCAAGCAGTTCATCGCGAATCACTCGGTATGGGCTTTACCGCATCAAATGAAACGTCCGAACGTTCCGATACTCGCGGTCAAAAACAGATGCCGATACATGTCGAAAAACACATCGGTAGAAATGATCCGTGTCCTTGTGGTAGCGGAAAGAAGTACAAGAAGTGTCATGGAGCAAATCTCTAAACTTTCGATTGTTTTTTAAACGATAACACATGGCGAAAAGCACCGACAGATTTGTTCATTTATTAATAGTCGTCGGAATCATATTGGCGTTTCGAGCGGAAGCTGTGCCGGATTTTACCGTCCAACCGGCAAAATATTTCAAACCTACCATTTCAATCCAGAGTCAGTTCGAATTTGTAGGCGATACCGTAACAATTCCGATTGATTTAGAAATGCCGTCGGCATCCATTAGCGGTTTCCAATTCAAGATAAATACAATGCCGCAGATTCTCGACTTCATTCAGATTGAAGCGGGCAACGGTATCGCTGACGACACAACTTGGCAGGTTTTAGGGAACGTTCAGGTTGACGGTTCCGTGCAAATCCTCGGCTTCAATATGGCTTGCGATTGTCTTGATTCGGGAAATCATGAGGTTGTGAACGTCAAAGCCGTGATTTCCTCATCTGCGGAAATCGGTCGGCATTTCGTCTCGATCTCCGACTGCATAATTTCCGATTCGGTTGGAAATTCTATTGAATCGGTCACAACTGACGGTGAATTGTTTGTTACGAAGTCCGGCGTGCTTTTTACCGCTTATGACAATTCTTTATGGGCGGGATCGACCGGAAGTGCAGTAGATATCATTCTGCGAAACAAGAAACCGATTGCGGGTTTTCAATTAGATGTCGCAGATTCTGGCAACTATTTTTCGGTGAAAAGCATTTCGGTAGATTTGCCGACAGGTTGGACGGCTCAGTTTAACGAAATTGACAGTACGACGACACGGATCATCTGCGCCGGATTTGGACAGTCCATCGCACTGAATAGCGAAACAAGAATTAGTCTGAATGTCGATGTCGGACCATTGCTGAAAGCCGGAAATTATCCATTTAAGATTGGAAATGTCGTTGTGAGCGATTTATCCGGTCAACCGCTTTTTGCCGAGTGTGTTGCGGAGTCGATTTGTGTTATTAATGATGCGCCGCTTGCTTTTGATCTGATCGAACCTCTATCCGGAACACAGTGGACGATTCCCTCATGGGATTTCGATACTGCGACGGTTCAGTTTAAGTGGAATTCATCCGTCGATCCCGAACGTCAACCTTTGAACTATCGGGTTGTTTGGTACGTTTCCGGTACGCCAGAAGTTTCTGATACGATTCCGGCTGATAACATGGGAAATGATACGACATTGATTGTCGATCGGGTGTGCCTTCTGCGGCGCTTGCTCACAACCGGATCGAAATCGTCCGTTTATCACTTTTATTGGTTTGTCGAAGCAAGCGATGGCATCAATCGAACGAAATCTTCTCGGGAAAATCTCCTGAATGTCGAAGTTCCGTCTGGAATTGAATCGCCGGACGGCAAACTTCCGAAGCGATTCGCGCTGATGCAGAATTATCCCAATCCGTTCAATCTCGTCACGACGATAGGTTTTGCAGTTCCCAACGAATCAAACATCCGTATTGAAATTTATGATATTCTTGGACGTCAGGTTGTATCGCTCGCAGATGGTGCTACTTCCGCCGGTTTTCATCGGATTTTCTGGAACAGCGCCGATGCTTCCGGAACACAAATGAATTCCGGAATCTACTTCGTTCAGATGACCGCCGGACAATTTACGGCGAGACGAAAAATTGTGCTGTTGAAATAAACTGGCGTGTTTACGGGGTTGGACCTACGAATAGAGATTAGTATCTTCCTCTCTAACATTTTGGAAAAAAACGACCGATGGTATAAATTACTGACGTTATTTGAGTCGCGGTGCCTGCCGTTTTTATTGCCAGAGTGGTGAAACTGGTATACACGCTAGGCTTAGGACCTAGTTCTGCGAAGGCGGATTGTGGGTTCGAGTCCCACCTCTGGTACAAGGTTCTGGCAAGCGGGCGAACTAGGCTTAGGATTTCAGT